>CALUXV010000013.1 GCA_944324835.1 Candidatus Gastranaerophilales bacterium | reverse complement strand
AACCTTTACAGGTTTTGTCGCAAGCAAACTTTTGCTCGTTTTTGTTCAGGCAACAATTTCTTTACCTATAGTTGTTCCGATTTTTCCTATTCCCATTAAAAATTTCCTTAATTTCCTTTATGTTTATTGTAAAGTATTTTTTATGTCAAAAATTGTCTATTTGTTATAAATTGTAACAAACATTATCTCTCTAAGAAGAATGGGAAATGGTCAAACTCTCTGTTCAAAATACTCAAATCGACTGTCTTTTACAGTTGGAGAGAAACTGTTTGCATTGCTGAGTTGTCTAAACAATATCAAAACAAGACAAGCTGAAGATATAAAATCATCACTTGCGAATGGAATTAAGTTTGGAATACCCAAATCAGAAATATCTATAAATATTCCAGCCAAATAAATTAATATCTAAATTTGTGGTATGATATAGATAAGGATAAATGCATGTATAATAATCGTTTTGAAGAAAATAATGAATATAGAATAAAAATTAATGAGCATAGACCGCTATCTGAAGATGCTCTAAGGCAAATTAAAGAATATTATAAAATTGGTTTAACATACGCATCTAACGCTATTGAAGGAAATACTCTTAATTTAGCTGAAACAAAAGTAGTGCTTGAAGACGGCATAACAATTGGCGGTAAGTCATTAAAAGAACATTATGAAGCAATAGGACACGCAAAAGCATTTGATAAAATTATAGAATTATCACAAAAAGCTATTTTCACTGAAGAAGATATAAAATTATTACATAAACTTTTTTACAACCAGATAGATGAAGTAAATGCCGGCAGATACAGAACTAATCAAGTTATTATTACAGGTTCTGATGTCGAATTGCCAAAACCAGAAGAACTTAATGCAAAAATGGCTGAATTTGTTAATTCCCTGCCTCATCTAAAAGAAACCTTACATCCTGTTGAATATGCGGCGATGGTTCATATCATTTTTGTTAATATACATCCGTTTTTAGATGGCAATGGCAGAGTAGCAAGATTACTTATGAATTTAGCCTTGCTGCAAAACGGATATAATATTGTTGTAATTCCGCCGGTAGTTAGAGGTGATTATATTTCTGCATTACAAGAGTCAAATAACGGGAATTACGTTCCTTTTGTAAACTTTATATCTGAAATGGTATTAGAATCACAAAAAGAATATCTAAAAATTATTAGCAGATTTTAGTCGGAAGTTTTTCTTAAGAACGGAAGTAAAAATAATAGAAACTTAGTTATGCTAGTATTATTTTGCAGTCCAAACATTTAGATTTTCAAATATTCTCCAGCAATTTTTCAGATTCATAAAACGCCTACTATACCAAAGTCCACAATCTTCTTTACATTTTATGCTAATACGGTGTGGTCTTTGGTTTTTATAATTTGTTGCTGTATTTTCTATACGTCTTGAGATGCTGTTTCCAGGACCTGGTACAACAACTTTAGACATTAATTTCCCATTATTCGTAAATTGTATGATATTAGTACCAGTTTTAGGTAAAATCTTTACGGTTCTTTGAATTGCGGTGTGTTTATTATTTACGAATTTAGAAATTCCATAAATTTTAACCATACTTAACTCCTTAGTTTATTATTTTGTCCTTATTAAAACATAAATAAATGTTTTTTGAGTTTAAATATTAACTTTTTGTTACTTTTATGCTAACCGGTTCATATGTAAGACAAGATTTTATATATAATTTATAATGGGTTTTAACAATCATAATCTTATCTGAAAAATTATTAAAACTCGCTAACAGTACTATAAATAAAGCTCAGTGAAATAACTGTAAAAATGTAGCCAAAATGTTTATTATTAAAGAGGTATTGATACTCCAACATTAACGCTTGTTGTTGATGGATTTATTTTTGTTACATCATATATTTGACCTTCTAAGAATACGCTTGCTTTGCCGATTTTTGTTGAAATACCTGTAAAATTCCCTACAGTTGTGTCAACTTCTTTTTGTCCGTATGTTAACTTTGAGGCTACATAAGGTGTTGTATAAATACTTGTTTTTTCTGTTATAGGAACAGTAACTGTACAAGGTTGTAACCTAAATTGAACTGTTTTTGAATTGGGATTAAGATTGTGCCGAATTCTAAAACCTCCTGATACAGGGCTGTTACCGTAAGAAGTTGAACCCTTAAAATCAAGTATTGCTCCGGTTGAACCATCCGTAAAAGAAGTTCCAATACCAGCGTAGCTGCCTAAACTTCCTTTACCAACTTTTATTCCAGCATCTATACCTGCGGTTGAAAAATTGCTTCCGTCACATTGTTGAAATGTTGCTGCTGAGACTTTTGTTTCAAATCCTGGCATATAATTCCCTCAAAATTTATCCCCTTACTTTTAAAAAGTATTTTTTAGATGGAAAATTGCCTTTAATGTAAACAGATATTACCTTTTGTAAATATTTAATGTGTTATTAATTTTAAACCGGTTATACCGCTTAATATTAAACCAATACATAATAATCTCATTGCTGTTATTGGTTCTTTAAAAAGAATTATTCCAAATATAACAGTACCTAAAGTTCCTATTCCTGTCCAAATTGCATATGCAGTTCCCAGTGGTAGACTTTTTAATGCTAATGCTAAGAAATAAAAACTTAAAATCATACATATTACAGTGATTACAGACGGTATTAATATTGAAAAACCGTGCGAAAATTTTAATCCGACGGCCCAGCTGATTTCAAAAATTCCTGCAATAAGTAAAATAATCCATTTCATTTTTTTATTTATCCTTTCTTTTGCTAAAATAACCCGGGAGATATTTATTAATTATCTCCCGGGCTTTTATCCTTCCGTGTTCACAAGACTAACTTGTGTGTTTTCTCTCGGACCAGACCAATTATTGATTGCGGAACCCTAGAAAACATTTTATTTATTATTTAATTTTTACTTATATTAATATAAAAACTGAGTATTAGCAAGGTAAATTTAATTTAATAAAAACTGGTAATATTCTCGTTTTAATATTAATATAAACTATATTATGAGGTGTATATGAATATAACTGGAAATAAAGTTGCCTTTAATGGCTGGGAAGGTAATGAACGTCTAAAAGGAAAACTTAACAACGAAAAACAGTTAAAGAATCTTGCAAATGTTTCAAAAGTTGATAGACTAATAACGAATCTTTCGAAAGAGAGCAAGTATTTACCTAATCATGATTTATATACAACAACAGCAATGAAAAAATTTAACGGGTTTTATTACCATGGTATGGATTGTGTAATTTTACGCAAAGATACACCCAAAGAACAGGTTTCTAAAAGTGTTTTTGAATCGGCTCAAAAGTCAATTGGAAAAGTATATGGTAAATTAGCCGGATTAGATATTGAACCGCCGAAAAAAACAAATATTTTTAAAAAGTTCTTGAAGATTTTTAAAAAGCATTAATCACTTAAAATAAATTTTTCGTTTCCGTTTTCATCCAGTATCAATCCGCAAAGGTGCGCATTTTTGTATTTGCCGCATCCTAAATCAATACCGATTTTCCCTTCATCTATATATGGCTTCTCAAATTCTGTATGCCCGAATATGATTTTTTGCGGAAGATTATGTTTTGAATAAATAAATTTCCCTCTTATATAAACTAAATCTCTCTCTGATTGTTTTTCCAGCGGGAGTTCCGGATTGATACCGGCATGAACAAACAAGTATTTATCAGTTAAATAATAAAATTTTAAATTGTCGAAAAAATCCTTATGCGTTTTATAAATCTTTTCAAATCCTCCGTAGCTTTTAACGGTCTGTGGCCCGCCGTAGTTCTCAAACAGATAATGAAAATATTCATCGTCAGAATGTAGAAATGCGTATTCGTGAGAACCTATCAAGTAGATGCATTTATGTGTTTCAGACTGTTTTATTACTCTATCTATAACTCCTTTGGAATCCGGACCTCTGTCTATATAATCGCCCATAAATACAAAAATATCATCAGGTTTTGTTTCTATTTTTGATAATAAATTTTCTAATTTCCCTAGTTCTCCATGTATATCCGTAATTGCTATATATCTCGACATTGTCTTTTTATCCACTCCATAATAATTTCAACTAAATATTCCTGCTGCGAAGGTGTCAGTTCAACCCCCTTTTTAAATCCGTGCCATTTTTCTACACATTTTCTGCAGCAACAGGCTGTTGCATGTTGTGCTACAAACACAGGATGGTTTCTCATCGGGGTTTGCTTTCCGTCATTTGGAATAAATGCCGGAGCAACTCTTTTGGAAATAAAATCCTGAGCATGTTTTTTTATTGTATCTAACCCTTTATCTTTTATATAAGATTTATCTTTGGCAGATAATTTGAATCTGCTTCTGAAGTTTGATTTTGCTAATTTTTCAAGAATATCTTCTTTCATAACTATATTTTAATACTAAATTTATGCTATATAAACTAATATGAACAATTATTTTTTAGAAACCAAACGTTTATATCTTAATAAGATGACAATAGCTGATTTTAATGATGTTGCAGAAATGCTCATGGATGAAAGAGTTATGTATGCATGGGAGTACACATTTTCAAATGAAGATGTTGAAGGCTGGATAAATAAAAATATTCAAAAATATGAACAGTACAATATGGGATATTTTTTATTAGAGGATAAATCATCAGGCAATATTGTCGGGCAGGTTGCAATTATGCCTGATATTATTAACGGAGAATCATACTTTGAAATCGGTTATATTTTGAAATATAAGTATAGAGGACAAGGCTATGCAACAGAGGCTGTAAATGGTCTTGTTGAATATGCTGCAAAATCTTTAAATGTTCCTTATGTTATTTTTGAAATTAGGCCGGAAAACATTTTTTCTATAAAAATTGCAGAAAAAGTTGGTGCAAAATTAGACGGCAGCTTTATAAAGAATGTTCGCGGGAAAAATATGAAACATCTTATTTATAAGCTTGCAGTATAATAATTAAGTGATACTATTTAGATGTTAGATAGACCGAACACTTTAAGGCATAATTATGGATGAAATCTGGTTATTAATAAAAGCTACGGCTCTTGCAGGTATCGGAGGAACTGGGCTTGGCGGCGTAATTGGAGCATTGTTTAAGCGTGATTCCAAAAGAACGGTCAGTCTTTTGTTGAGTTTTGCCGGCGGTGTTATGACATCAATTGTTTGTTTTGATTTGATTGATAGTGCTATAGATACAAAAACAAACATTTTTATTATAGCTCTTGGAATTATTTTCGGTGTTGTAATGGTATATCTTTTAAACCTTTATATAGATAGAGTCACAAATCATGAAGTAAGGCATATTGGTAAAAATCACCCTGCAACAGCAGATGACTTGGATGAAATTATTCACAGTAATCATTTGTCAGTTCATATGAAAAAACGTGATACAAAGCTTTCATTATTTATTGCAGGTTTAATAATGGCATCTGCTATTGCTCTGCACAACCTCCCTGAAGGTATGACTATAGGAGCTTCATTTATAAATAACAAAGGAGTAATGGGAGGTTCTGCTCTTGTACTTGCGATATTAATCGGACTTCACAATATTCCGGAAGGTATGGCAATATCTGTACCTCTTATAAATGGCGGTGTGAAAAGACGTAAAGCTATTTTGATTACTGCTCTCAGCGGTGCTCCGACAATAATTGGTGCTTTAATAGGTTATTTTATCGGCGATATCGGGGCTTTAGGTTTAGCTCTCAGTTTATGTTTCGCAAGCGGCGCTATGCTATATGTAACATTTGGTGAAATTCTACCGCAATCTATTCTTATGTATAGAAGTAAACTTCCGGCATTTTCATTTATTGGCGGTATGCTTTTAGGTCTGATTGTGATAAATATTTAGTATGGATAGAAGTTTTTTTACTCGTGATACCGTTACAGTTGCTAAAGATTTATTAGGCAAGAATCTTTGCAGGATGTATGATGGGCAACTTTATAAAGGTATGATTGTTGAAACGGAAGCTTATAGGCAGAATGAACCGGCATGTCATGCTTATTGCGGTCTTACTCCGAGAAATCAAGTCATGTTTGAAGCAGGCGGTGTCAGCTATGTTTATTTTATTTACGGTATGCATTTTTGTATGAATGTTGTAACCGAGTTAAAAGGCTCTGGATGCGCGGTTTTAATAAGAGCATTGGAACCGGTTATGAATATAGATAATACTAATGGTCCTGCCAAATTATGCAAAGCAATGCATATTACCAGAGGTGAAAACGGGTTGGATTTGACGGATAAAAATTCCGGCTTATGGATAGAAGAAAATCAGGTTATAGAGCCTGAGAATATAGTAACAACGACCCGAATTGGGATATCACAAGCTGTTGATTATCCTTGGAGGTTCTATATAAAAGATAATCCTTGTGTTTCAAAGGCTAAATAATAGGAAGAGAAAAACCGAAAGTACATGTTTCATTAATGTCACTTTGTGCGTATATATTTCCATTATGCGCATCAATAATTTGTTTTGATAAATATAGTCCTAAACCTGTGCTTGTTTTGTGAAATCTTGTATTATCTGATTTTTTATATTTTTCAAATATATCGACAAGACGTTCTTCCGGAATGTATTTGCTGTGATTTTTAATTTCAAAATAAATATTCTTTTCATCATCCGATAAATTAATTTGGATTTCAGAATCGGGATATCCGTATGTTATAGAATTAGAAATAAGATTGATTACTACACGTTTTATTTGTGATTTATCTGCTATAATATTTGATTTAGAATTATTATTTACAATAATTGTTTGATTCTTTTCTTTTATAAAATCAGATAAATGTTCTATGGCATTGTTAACAATATCATTTAAACAAATTTCCTGCGTATAAATTTTTATTTCACCGTTATCGTATTTATAAGTATCGAGTATTGTAAAAATTAATTCTGACATATATTTACATGATGTTTTTACCTGTGATAATAATTCACGTTGATTAACTGCTAAATCACCAAAATTTTTATCGAGAATTATATCAAGTGCTTTAATTTGTGCAAGAGTTGGTGTTTTTAAATCATGAGTTAATGTTGCAACAAATGTATTTTTTCTATCTTCCATATCTTTTTCTGCGTCAATATTTTTATGTAATATGACCATTTTTATGACATTTCCTTTTTTATCATAAACCGGGTATTTCATAATTCGATACCAGCCGGTAACACCATTTAGGCAAGTTTGACGTTCTGTTATATAAGGTTGTTTAGTTCTTATAACTGCTTCATCTTCTTTTTGTATTATATCAACTTTATTGGGGTTGCATAGTGTATAAATATTTTTCCCGATAATATTATTATTTCCGGTTACTTCTAAAAAATATTTATTAGCTTGTAAAATTTTTCCATTTATATCTTTTAAAAATATCATAAAAGGAGTATCATCAATCATTGTTTTTATCTGTGAATGTTGTAAAAGAATTTTTTCTTTTAATTTTTCTGTTTTGAAAATATACCAGAATATTATTACAAATAAACAAATTACTATTAAAATTGTAAAACGCACTGCATTTATTTGCGATATAAGATTTGACGAGTGAACGAGTGAAGTAGTTAATAATATTAAAATAGATAAAATTGAAATAATCCCACAAATAGATATTACTTTGAAATACAAAATTATCCCCTTAGCTGTTTAAATAAAATTTATTTTTACTATATATATACAATAAATCTTAGCCAATTGAATATTAGCCAATAGTGTAATTTAATTTATCTGAAATTTATATTAATAAAAGATTAACGTTGTTATTGTTAAATAAAATCTTATTTTTCTTATATTATTCGTTTTTTTAAACTTTACAAAAATTAATAGTTATTAACAATTAAATGTGGCTTGATAATAGTTGGAAATAAACTAATACCAAATTTATAATACTAATTAGTATGGGAGTTAATGATAATATTCAAAAAAAATTTGGAGCAAAGCTAGCCTATATAAGAAAAAGTAAAAAACTTTCCCAAATTAAACTTGCGGAATTAGTTGATATGAATTTTAATTATATTGGCCAAATTGAACGTGGTGAAGCTAATGTTACGATAAAAACGATGATAATATTAGCAAATGCTCTTAATGTTGAATTGAAAACATTATTTGATTTTACATTTTAATAAAAAAAAGAGACGTAAACGTCTCTTGGAATTAAGAATAGCTGGAAGTATGAAAAAGATTTAATACAATTATTTAACAAGAAAGATATTTATTTGAATATTACCCGATTCACTAATTTTTTGTTGAATTGTAAATTATTTGCCCAATTGTTTTTTGTTGCTACGATATAATTATGGCTAAGGTATTACTGATTTCAGAAAATAGACAATACGAAAAAGATATTAAATCAATTCTATCGGGACATGAATTGATAACCTGTTCTGATGAAGTTTTAATTATTGATATATTAAAGGTTGAAAATCCTGATATTGTAATGTTTGATTGTGATATAGAATCAATAGATTTTAAGAGTTTATATCGCCAGATTAAAGAGTTTAATGTAATAAGTATACTTATTTTAAATAATAAAGAAGTTTCAAAAGATATACTAAATCATGCCAATATGTTTATATCTTATCCGTTTTCTCAAGCGGTTGTCAGTGCATCAGTTAATTCCTGTCTTAAAACAAAAAAATCACTGGTAAAATTAGCAAAATCAAATAAGGAGCTTGCAAGCAGTCTTTATCAATTAAATGTTCTTTATTCGACCACGTCCCAGTTGTCCGGAAGCCTTGATAAAGAGCAGTTGATATCAATTATGAATGATGGAATTGAAAAGTCTCTAAACTATAATCTTTTGTGTACTTTGACTTTTAAAACTCCTGATGAGCCTATTTTGTTAATTGATTCTACATATAACCCCTCTGAAAGGCTGGTTGAATCATTGAAATTACGTGCGGTTATGAATTATAAATCACGTAATTTTGCAAATAATTTTGAAATAAATATTGATGATATAAAAATAGAAAAAAAAGTTAAATATGCAATAACCGATTATGACTTTGAAGTATTGAATTTTGATAACTTGTTATCTTTTATTGATGTAAATGATGAATGTCATGGCTTTACAGAAATCTTTAGAGAAACAGATTTTACTCTAGAAGATTCAACATGTTTTCAAACAATTGTTCAGCAGGTATCTTTACCATTAAAGAGCGCAATTTTGTATCAGGAAATAACTGAAACAAATAAAAAACTGGCAAAACTTGAACGATTGAAATCAGAATTTATTTCAATTGTTTCCCACGAATTGAGGACTCCTTTGACAACTATAAAAAATGCGCTTGATATTATATCAAGCGGAAAGACCGGAGAATTGTCCGAAAATACTTCAAAATTTATTGATATGGCAAGTCGGAACGTTGTAAGGTTGTCCGGAATTATTAATGATTTATTGGATATATCAAAAATTGAAGCAGGAAAACTTGATTTTAAATACACTGTTACAAAACTTGAACCTGTTATTGAATATGTAAAAAACAATCTCCAAAATGTTGCAAAAGATAAAAATATTCAAATAGATTACCTTTCTGATATAAATGGTTCTGATAATATTTATGCAGATACAAACAGATTAGAGCAGGTGTTGACTAACCTTGTTTCAAATGCTATCAAATTTACTCCGGAGAAAGGTAAAATTACTATTTCGTCAAAGATTATTAATGCTAAAGATATTATTGTTGAAGAATGTTTTAAACCTGATATTGAAAAATTGAACGGGGATTATATTCAGGTCTGCGTATCAGATCAAGGTATTGGAATAGAAAAAGATAATCTAAAACAAGTATTTGATAAGTTCCAGCAGATAGAAAACTCTCTTTCCAGAGAAGTTGGAGGCTCGGGACTTGGTTTGGCTATTGCAAAACAGCTGGTTGAATCTCATAACGGCGCAATCTGGTGCGACAGTGTGATTAATAAAGGGTCAAATTTTTATTTTGCAATCCCTGTCGCCAGTGACAGAAATAATTTCTTATTAAATAAAAAACAGCTGGTTCAAAAAGCAAGAGAGAAAAATTCTACACTTCTTTCTATTAAGATGAAGACTGCTAAAAATGTTATGGATAGTTTAATAAATGAAGAAGATATTTTTAAAGAAACATATCTTAGCAATTCTTTACTTGAATCCGAAAATGAGAATAGTATTTTAACACTTGCAATAATAGATGGAAACAAGAGTTTTGCAGAGTTTTTGCATAAGCGGATTAATGATGTTATGTCGTCAAAGACAGATAAGTACAAAAATTGTGATATAATGTACTCATACGAACTTGAAGGAGTATCTGATGAAAAAAATTCTTATAGTAGATGATGAGCAAGATATTGTTGAAAGTCTTAAATTTGTACTGGAAGTAAGCGGATATACTTGTTATTGTGCTTATAACGGAGAAGACGGACTTCGTATGGCTAAGGAATTGACTCCGGATTTAATTATATTAGACGTTATGATGCCGAAAATTAACGGTTATAAAATCAGTCGATTGTTGAAATATGATAAAAAATATAAAGATATTCCTATAATAATGGTTACTGCCCGTTCTCAAGACGAGGATAAATTAATCGGTGAAGAAACAGGAGTTGATGAATATATTACCAAACCTTTTGATTTAGATTATGTTGTTCAAAGAGTAAAAAATTATTTGGGATAGATTTTAATGGAAGTTGTTACAAATAAAACGCTGGAAAAATGGAAGTATGAACTTGTCAGAGACGGACTTGTTCCTTATGAGGTTTTGGAGCAGGCAGAAAGTATTGCAAATGCGGAAAATATTAATATAGGGCAGGCATTAATAAATTCCGGAGTTTTATCTGAAGAAACTTTGTTGAAATTTTTGGAACAAAAACTTCATATTCCTTATGTGAATCTTGATGATTATTCTTTGGATGTAAATTGTCTTAAATATATAAGTTTTGCAGATGCTTCCAAATATAAAATTATTCCATTATTCAAGATTGAAGATGTGTTGACGGTCGCAATGACAGATCCTCTGGACTTGTTTGTAGTGGATAAAATAATGGAATCGGCAGAGTGTTCAATTGAACCTGTATTATCGTCAGAGTCAAGTATTTTGACTAAAATTGATGAATATTATAAAACTTCGGATACGGTAGATAAGATATTTTCTAAAGAATACGATGCTTTCTTTGACTGGCGTGATGAACTTCATAAAGATGATTTATCGGAAGAACATATACAAAAGATAATAAGAGCAATTTTGAAACAGGCATTATTTGAAGATGTTCATGAACTTTATTTTGAACAGGCTGATGAAGGATTAAACGTTGTATTTAAGAAGCAAAATGAATCATTTTCGAAAGGTACAATACCTCATATTCTGGTAACATCATTTGTTTCCAAATTAAAGCTATTGTCAAATCTTGATCCGTCTGTTTGTGAGGTTCCTCAGCTTGGCAAACTATGTTTTAAGGTCGATGAAACAACACTTGTTGCAAGTGTTTCGGCATTTCCTACAATTATAGGAGAAAGAATTGCCCTAAAAATTTATAAACCGCCTAAAGAATTATCTTTGATTATAAAAGATGAACGACAAAGAAAATTGCTACAAGAATCATTAGAACGACCTGGAATTATTCTTGTTTGCGGTTCTCAATTGAGTGGTAAAACTCATATTATTTATTCTCTTTTGCTTGAGGCAGCAAAGTCAAATAAAAATATAATGACAATAGAGTCACTATCAAAATATAATTTGCCTAAAGTTCACCAGTGTGAATTGAATGAAAATGTAGGATTTAATCTTGACAAAGCTCTCAGGTTTATTGAGTTTCAATCTCCGGATATAATTTATTTGGAAGGGGTTAAAACAAAACAGGCATTTGAGTATTTTTCAGAACTTGTTTATAACGATAAAACGGTTATTACTGAGTTTATGGCCAATAATATGACAGATTTGAGAGAAAAGATGAGTTTTGAAGATTTTCAATCTTTTAAATCTTTAATTACTGCAATGATTTTTATTCATTCTTCGGATAGTATTGAAGTTTTTGATAAAGCTGCTATTCAAAAATATATAGCTTAAATCAAATATATTGTTAAATTATTATTCTTCTTGCATTATTTAAGTAACAAGCTTGACTGATAGCGACTATCAATCATATAATAGTAAAAAAAGGAGAATGGGCTTTATGAAAAAGGTTTTGATAATATCTGCCAGTCCGAGAAAAGGCGGCAATTCTGATACTCTTTGTAATAAGTTTATGTTTGGTGCTCGTGAAGCCGGTCATGAGGTTGAAAAGGTTTTCTTGAGGGATAAAAATATAAATTCTTGTGTCGGATGCGGGCTTTGTACTACAAATGATTATACAGCCTGTTCTCAGAAAGATGATATGGAAGAAATTCTTCAAAAAATGCTTACAGCAAATGTTATAGTTATGGCAACTCCGGTTTATTTTTATGCAATAAGCGGACAGATGAAAACATTTATTGACAGATGCTGTTCAAGGTATACAAAGCTTACGAATAAAGAGTTTTATTTTATTGCAACCGCAGCGGACCCTAACCGCGAAGCACTGGAAAATACTTTTAATGATTTTCGCGGGTTTACCTCTTGTCTTGAAGGTGCGGTAGAAAAAGGCTGTATATATGGCTGCGGAGTTTGGGCAAAAGATGATATTACCCGTACTCAATTATTGGATGAAGCATATCATATGGGGCTTAGTGTCTAGCTTACAGCCTCTTTAATATCATTCGCAGGATTATATTTGTCACTCTTGTTATTTTTGATTAATTCTTCATAATAACTTTCTTTATAATCCAATAGTTCAAGCTGTTTTTTTAATTCTTCCATCTGCTGCAGAGCTTTTATTCTGGTTGCTTTTATTATTCCAAAACGTTCAGGAATAGTTGAGTCTCCTATTAAGCACAAATCAATATAGCGTTTTATTGATTTGTTGTCGGTTCCGACAGAGCGTAGACATTTTACAATCTTTACCCAGCCTAAATCATGTTCTGAAAATTGCCGGATATTATTTGCATCTCTTTTTACCCCCGGAAATAATCCGCTTTTTGCCCAGAACCTGAGTGTGTGCTCTGATACATCCATTAGTTTCGCAACTTCTTTAATTGTATACATAGAAATTTTTCCTTAAAAATATTTTATCATAAAAAATACTTGACTGATAGCTACTCTCAAGAATTAAAATATTATTATAGGAAAATTGTATGGAAAGTTCTAAAAAATTATATATACTTTGTAATATATCACTCTTAATGGCTGCGATGATATCAGGTCTTTCTTTTGTTGCACAAAAAGCCGGCATGAATTATGTCGGGCCGTTTACTTTTAATGTCTTAAGAAGCTTAATCGGTAGTTTGAGCTTGTTGCCTGTAATTTTTTTACAGGATAAAATTTCTAAGATACAGATGACCAAAGATCAGTCAAAAGCATTGTGGAAAGGCGGTTTTTTAGCCGGTTTAGTGCTATTTATTGCTTTTTCAATTAACCAGTATTGTATGATATTTGCACCTGCAGGAAAAGCCGGATTTATCACATCGTTATATGTCTTATTTGTTCCGGTCATTGCAGTGTTTATGAAACAAAAACTTTTGCCGAATGTTCAAATCAGTATTGTTCTTGCATTCATTGGGTTATACCTATTATGTGCAAAAGGAGCAATGGAGTTTGAAATACATGATATTCTGCTTTTAGTAAGTGCATTTTTCTTTGCGCTTCATATAATTGTTGTAAGTTATTATTCAAAAAGAACAAGTGCATTCAAGCTTTCAGGGTTACAGTTTCTTGTTGCCGGAACGCTGGCTCTGCCGATTATGTTGTTTTATGAGCATCCTGTATTGGCTGCTATTGCGGCAGGGTGGAAACCTATTCTTTTTGCAGGGATTGTTGTAACGGCTGTTGCTTATACTCTGCAAATTCTGGGGCACAAGGCAACGCATCCGGTTTTAGCAACTCTTATTCTGAGCAGTGAAGCCGTTTTTGCGGTGTTTGGCGGAATGATATTTTTAGGCGAAACCTTGTCCCTTAGAGAGGTATCCGGCTGTGTATTTATGATTGCTGCAATCATTCTTTCGCAGCTGCCTTTTAATTCTAAAAGACAATCTGATGATTTAAGTATATAGGAGATTTATAAATGACGAAATGTATTAGCAAACAAACTTTTGATGAAGAAAGGGCATTATACAACCTTGTAGATGCAGAAGTTGTTGATTGTTCTTTTGCAGGTCCAAAAGACGGTGAATCAGTCCTTAAAGAATGTAGAAATTTTTCAGTTAAAAACTGCTCGTTTTCTTTGAGATATCCTGTCTGGCATGCAAAGAATTTCAGTATTGTTAACTCCAAAATGGATGAACTAACACGGGCATCTGTTTGGTACGGAGTAAACGGGATTATTGAAAGCTGCGATATAACAGGGATTAAATGTTTAAGAGAGTGTGAAAATATTGTAGTATCAAACTGTAATATAAAATCTCCGGAATTCGGCTGGAAGTGTAACGGAGTAAATATAAAAGATTCTTCGATTGAGGCCGAGTATTTCCTTCTTGATACAAATAATGTTGATATAGTTAATCTTAAAATGAAAGGGAAATATTCGTTTCAATATATGGAAAACCTCCATATAAAAGATTCTGAACTTGATACAAAAGACGCCTTTTGGCACAGCAAAAATATCACGGTTGAAAACTCTCTGGTAAAAGGAGAATACTTAGGCTGGTTCTCTGAAAACCTGACTCTAATTAATTGTCATATTATTGGAACACAGCCGTTGTGTTATTGTAAAAATTTGAAATTAATAAACTGTACAATGGAAGATACGGATTTATCTTTTGAGTATTCCGATGTTGAAGCAGATATCAAAGGACATGTAATATCAATCAAAAATCCGAAATCCGGAACAATTACAGTTGATGCTGTTGATGATATTATATTTGAAGATGCTGTAATGGAATGTAACGGTAAAATTGTAATAAGAAACGAAAGGAGCTTAAATGTCTAATATATTGGATAAAGTAAACAGTCCTCAAGACGTAAAAAAACTTTCTATAGATGAAATGAATACTCTTGCAGGAGAGATGAGAAAAGCAATTATAACAAAGGTTAACTCAACAGGCGGTCACATGGGGCCTAACCTTGGGATTGTAGAAGCCACAATTGCAATGCACTATGTATTTAATTCTCCGCAGGATAAGATTATTTTTGACGTATCCCACCAGTGCTATCCGCATAAAATTCTAACCGGTAGAAAAGAAGGATTTACTAATCCTGATAAATACTATACTTATACCGGATATACAAATCCTCTGGAAAGCGAACATGATCTTTTTAAAGTCGGTCATACTTCAACTTCCGTAAGTTTAGCAGCCGGAGTTGCAAAAGCAAGAGATTTAAAAGGTGAAAAAGGAAATGTTATCGCACTAATCGGCGACGGTTCATTATCTGGCGGTGAAGCTTTTGAAGGATTGGATAATGCAGCAACATTAAACAGTAATATTATTATTCTTGTAAATGATAATGATATATCTATTGCGCCAAATTCCGGCGGTTTGTATGGCAACCTTAAACTATTAAGAGAAACAAACGGTAAGGCTGAATGTAACTATTTTAAATCGTTAGGATTTGATTATTATTATATTTCGGATGGTAATGACTTAAATCAATTAATAGATACATTTAATAAAGTAAAAGACATTAATCACCCGACAGTTGTTCATATGTGCACATTAAAAGGTAAAGGGCTGCCAGAGGCCGAAGCAAATAAAGAAGCTTTTCACTGGATATTGCCTGGAACATTAGATAAAGATAGTAATTCTGCTCCTGCAGCAGTAGAAAATTATTGCACTGTAACGAATGATTTTATTTTGAATAAGATAAAAAACGATAAAACCGTTTTTGCAATTTCGGCTGCAACTCCGGGTGCTTACGGGTTTACACCTGAATTTAGAAAGCAATTAGGTTCGCAATATATGGATGTAGGTATTGCAGAAGAACACGCTGTTGCATTTGCATCAGCACTTGCAAAATCAGGAGCAAAACCGATATTACCATTGATGAGTTCATTTGTACAGCGGACGTATGACCAGTTATCACAGGATTTGGCATTAAATAACAGTCCTGTAACCATGCTTATTCACTGGGGGGCTATTTCAGGCGCTGATGCAACTCATTTAGGCTGTTTTGATATTCCTTTGATTAGTAATATTCCGAATATTGTTTATCTTGCACCGGTAAATAAAGAAGAATATTTAAAAATGCTTGATTGGTCATTGGAGCAAACTGAACATCCTGTTGCAATAAGAGTTCCGTTCGGGAATTTTGTTTCATCAGGGGTTGAGGATACAACAGATTATTCAAAACTTAATAAATATAAAGTTGCTGAAGAAGGTGAAGAAGTTGCAATTATAGCTCTTGGAACTTTCTTTGAACTGGGCAAAAAAGTTAAAGAAAAACTAGGGATTAATGCAACGTTAATCAATCCGCATTTTATAACAGGAATAGATGAAGAATTACTTGAATCTTTAAAATCTAATCATAAACTCGTTATTACTCTCGAGGACGGAGTATTGGACGGCGGATTCGGTGAAAAGATAGCAAGATTCTACGGAAATTCAGATATGAAGGTTCTAAACTATGGTGCGAAGAAAGAGTTTACCGACCTTGTACCAATTGATGAACTCTACAAACGCTACCATTTGACACCGGATTTAATCGTAACAGATATTCAGAATTGTTTATCGCTTGAAACTGTTTAAAGGTTATAAATATGTATAATAAAATGCGGGAAGTATTTTAACTTTCCCGCATTTTTATTTAAAACAATGAATTAGTTTTAAATGATTCCTGCCAATATTTATACATTTGCAAGACTGTATTTTAAAAGTCTATCCATTGCTTCTATAGTATTTTCTTTACTTCCAAAAGAAGTTAAACGGAAATATCCTTCTCCGTTTTTACCAAAACCGGCTCCCGGAGTGCCTACAACTTGAATATTATTTAAAAGATAATCAAAGAATTCCCAGGACTTCATATTATTAGGACATTTAAGCCAGATATAAGGAGAATTCTTACCGCCGGTATACCAGATACCAAGTTTATCAAGAGTATCTGTTATAATTTTAGCATTTTCTTTGTAATAGTTTATGTTTTCCATAATTTCTTTTTGTCCGTTTTCAGTAAATACGGCTGCAGCACCTTTTTGAACAATATAAGGTACACCGTTAAACTTTGTAGTCTGACGTCTTAGCCACATTTTATTAATCATTGTTCCGTCAAATACTAAATCTTTAGGAACAACAGTATAACCGCATCTTGTTCCGGTAAATCCGGCCGTTTTTGAGAAAGAACAAAATTCTATCGCACATTTTTTTGCTCCTTCTATTTCAAATATGCTGCGAGGCAAGGTTTCATCAGAAATAAAACATTCATAAGCTGCGTCAAATAAAATAATTGAATTATTTTCTAATGCAAAATCTACCCATTTCTTTAATTGTTCTTTATTATAAACAGCCCCTGTTGGATTATTTGGAGAGCAAAGATAAATTATATCCGCTTTATCTTTTTCTGTCGGTAATGGTAAAAAACCATTTCCTTCATTTGAATCAAGGTATTTAATTTTTCTGCCTGCCATTATATTGGTATCAACATAAACCGGATAAACAGGGTCTTGAACCAATACTGTATTATCTACATCAAATAAATCCAAAATATTTCCTAAATCACTTTTTGCACCGTCACTTATGAATATTTCGTCTAAATCCAAAGAAACATTTCTTTTTCCATAATAATCACGTATGGCAGATTTTAAGAAATCATACCCTTGTTCAGGTCCATACCCGCGAAAGGTTTCCTGAACTCCCATTTCTAATACGGCTCTTTCCATTGCAATAACTACATCTTTACACAATGGTAACGTAACATCTCCTATACCTAGTTTTATTATGTGATTGCCAGGATTAGCCTCTGAAAATGCTTTTACTTTATTAGCAATTGTAGAGAACAAATAGCTGGCTTCCAAATTTAAATAGTTTTTATTAATCTTCATAATCAGGCTCCCTAATTAAAATATTTACGGAAATATTATACTTTAATCGGAGTTTTTTTCAAAGATTATTTATACAAAAAAGACGAATTTCCAAGTCCCATAGAAGAAACCATTTTTTCAACGGAAGAAGATGATACAACCCAATTAATCTGACCGTCAGGATGCTGGAGATAATGCTCTGTTGAACATAAAACAGAAATTTTGCACGCATCAATTATATTCATGCCGGAAATGTCAACAGTCAGATTTTTACATCCGGAAGTCGTGATGTATTTTTTTACGCTCTCGACGATTTTATTAGGCTCAGAATCGTTCAACATTAAAGTTGAATTTTTTTGACTTAATATTTTCAACATCTGCTTTCCTCTATGTATTATTAATCGGCAAATTTCAAAAAAGATTTGATAAGATTTATTAAAGATAATACATTTGTATGACGTTTGTTATATAATATATCTATAGAACGCTATTTAAGGATGTGAGGGATATATGCCGGTATTAGATATTAATAAATTAGCATGCGATGTATTCGATATTGAAGCAAATGCAATTTTAAGATTGAAAGATAATTTAAGTCACAGTTTTGATGATGCAATAGATTTGCTTTATTATTCAAAGGGCAAAGTTATCATTACCGGTATGGGGAAATCCGGACTTATCGGCAAAAAAATCGCCGCAACATTAACCTCAACAGGTACTCCTTCATACTTTTTACATCCGGCAGAAAGTACACACGGAGATTCCGGAATTATAACAAGAGATGATGTTGTAATAGCGATTTCAAACAGCGGCGAAACTCAGGAACTTTTAAATCTCCTGCCATTGATAAAACGTTTTGGTGTCCCGATTATATCAATGACCGGAAATCTCAATTCAACTTTAGCAAAAGCCGGAAATGTCGTTCTTGATATATCCGTTGAAAAAGAAGCCTGCCCATTAGGTAAAGCACCGACAGCAAGCACAACAGCAACTCTTGCAATGGGGGATGCACTTGCTGTTTGCCTGTTAAAAAAACGCGGATTTACGGAAGAAGATTTCCTTATCTATCATCCGGGTGGAGCTTTGGGCAAAGGTATCAAATTCCATGTTCAAGATTTGATGCTAAAAGAAAATCTGCCTATTGCGCCTGAAAATATGCTGTTTACGGATTTAATCAAATTAATTTCAGACCACAAACTCGGTATGGCAATTATAACCGATGAATCAGGCAAATTATCAGGAATACTTACCGATGGCGATATAAGACGTGTTGTTGTAAAATACAGTTCTAAAATAGAAGATTTAACGGCAAAAGACGTTATGACAAAGAATCCAAAAACCGTTGAAGAAACAGATTTTGCTGCAAGTGCTCTGCACCTTATGGAAAAATATTCAATCACAGCTCTTGCTGTTGTCGATAATACAAATACACCTATAGGAGTTGTGCATATCCATGATTTATTAAAGGCAGGGGTTGTATAATGAACCTGAAAGAAATTGCAAAAAATATTAAAGTTCTTGCTCTTGATGTTGACGGAGTACTGACGGACGGAAGTCTTACATTCTCAGAAGATGGAAAAGAGTACAAAACATTTAACGCAAAAGACGGTCAAGGAATCGTATGCCTTAATAATGCGGAATTTATAACAGTTATTATTACAGCCCGCAAAAACGGAACAGTAGAACACAGAGCAAAAAATCTCGGAATAAAAGAATTACATCAGGGAGTAAAATTTAAACTTCCGATACTCGAAGAAATCTTAAAAAAATATAATCTTACATTTGAAAATGTTGCATATATGGGAGACGACCTTCCTGATATTTGTATACTGGAGCAGGTTGGTCTGCCTTGCTGTCCTAAAGATGCCGTCAGAGAAGTTAAAAAAGTATGTAAATTCAAATCTAAATATAATGGCGGTAGAGGTGCTGTCAGAGAATTATGCGATTTTATTCTTAAATCTCAAAGTATTGAACCGCTTGAAATTGTCAGAAAAAAGCAACGAGAATCTTTAAAATAAATTATCAGATATTTGCTTGGTTAAATCACTGGGCGATATCTTAAGTTATTACGTTAATAATATTGATGACAAAAATATAAACATATAAACCCATCAGTTTATATACTTACTGAAAAATTAGATACATTTAAAAAGGATTATAACGATTTTGAGGATTTTGTTTATAAAAACTTATAAATTATATTTCATATCAATTATTCGTTGAGATAAAAACTGTAGTTAATTAAACGTAAATATATTATAATATTACAATATATTATGCTATAATATATAATATGAAAAAAATTTTTATCAAATTTTGTAAATTATTTACATCTCTAAAATCCATGTGGTGGACACATGTATTAGCTTGGGGAACAAATATTTCATTATTGGTCTATATAGTTTATATTATGCTAGGCTGTATTTTTTGTGAACCAAATCATATAATTGATATATTAGATAATTTTTTTGCTGCTATTGTAATATTAGGTTTTTTTATATGATTGCAAACTATTTCTTATTATTTGTAATTGCAGGTGTTTTTATTATTGAAATGATTACATTATTTCACTTTAAAATAACAAACAAATTTATACTAACAAATCCTGTATATAATATTTTTTGGATTACAGGATTTGTTAGCTTTTTAATTTCAAGTTGTATTACCATTTTTTATTTAAAAATTTTCTAAATAATTATTAATTATTTTTGTTCATCATTATTTTTATCGGGATACATTATTTTTTTACAAATTTGTATACAAAAGAAAACGATATAAATAACCAAATATACATACACAAAAGATTTATTGAATTATAAATATTTACACTATTTATTGTAATAATAAAAATACAACAAAGTGAAAAAATAAAAATACAAGAATGAATTATTAATAAAAATAAATTTTTTGAAAGTAAATATGAAAAAAATAATATTCCATTTATAAGAAAAAAATAAGGTATTGGAAATAGCACCAAAAAGCCGCCAAACCCCAATGGTACTGATGCAGGATTTTCTATTTGATGTAATTGATATATTGTCGTATTAACATAACAATGATAAATATAAAATATTACCCAGATAATAAATAAATTAACAAAACCTACGGTAAAAATTAAATTCAATGGATTAAATTTGTCAGGAGTTTTTATATTTTTGAAAAATAAAAATACTCCTGACATTATTATTGGAATCGATAATAATAAATTGTATACAATGTTTAATAACATAATATAATTATACTAACATAACTTTATAACTTTTTTTTAAATTTAATAAATATATAGTATTTTTTTATAATATTTTGCTGTTGTAATAAATATGCAATATTATTCGCAAATGTAATAAAGTCATGCTTAGTAAATAATTCTTTTAATAAAAAAACAAAATCAAATTTATCATAAATTATTCCATGAGTATAACCTTTTTTATCCATATGTAAATTACATACGGTTACGTTATGTAATCCTCTAAATAAATCTTCATTTGTATTAAATGATATTTGTATTTTTTGATTTTTAAAGTTATTTAATTTTTCTTTTTGTATTTCATTTATAAATTCTTTTGAGTTAATAATACTTTGAGCTAATGCACTTGTTTCATCAAAATATACTCCATCAAGTTTTTCTATTGTTTCAACTTTTATTTTATCTGAAATCTCTTTTACATTATCATAATTTAAATATTTAAAATCCTTAGATTTTTCATAAAATTTAGGACTATATATTGATATGTTCATTAATAGTTTAGCATTTTTATTGTTTTTATTTACATTGTTATTTATCTCTGATAAAAAAGTTTGTATCTCAAAAATATTTTTATCTGATGTTATATTATAAGGTGTATTCCAAGGAGAACTAAATATTGTATTATTATTTGACAAATTATGTATATTCTTAATTTGCTTATATCCGATATCATTATTTTTTACAGATGATATATGTTCTAATGGTTGTTGAATCGCTACATTTTTATCCATATAATTATCTGCTGTCGATTTTTTCTTTACTTTTCGAATATGTTTTACTCCGCAAGTCCTTATATAATCATCTACTTCTTTTGAATTATTCGGCTGGTCGCAAAAGCGTGGTTTTGCTCCACGTTACGGGCTAGCCACTACGTGTCGTCGCCCTACCGAAAATTCAACCGTCCTTTCTGGTATATCCTGATACTTCATAAGAACCTACACATGGTGTTTTTATATATTCATATTGAGAATTTGTACTTGAATTTATAAACTGTTTATTATCATTTTGTATTACATTTTGTTCAATTTCCCCTTCAAGAGTTTTATTTGACGGTTGTTCTATAGATTGCGGTTTATCAAAATATATTTCATCAAAATCGTCATAATTTTTGTTATCATTCAATGATGTAACCATTTTGCCCTCATATAATTTTTCAGAAATTGAGTATGCAAGTATAGATTTTATTTGATTTTCGTTTAAGTTTTTACCTTTTGTAAATTTTTTCAAATCTTTTGCAATTTCTCTTCCGACACGTGCATTCCAAATCTTCATTGATGCTTCTCTTAATGTTTCATTATTGTATTCCGGATTCATCTTTAAATCGTTTTCAAATTGCTTTTTAGCAATCTTATCACCATATTTGTATGCAATATATGATGATATATATGCCATCCTAAACGCATCTAATTCATCATTCAGTCCGTACGTATTTGATTGATAAAATTTAAAATAATTTTGAAACTTCCAAACATCCTCATCCAGTCTTTGTTTTGTATAATCGTTAAATCCCAATATCATAACTCCTCCTTTTTATTGTTAATAATTTGCATTTTCATAAAACAAAATGATATAATACAAATATAAGATTAAGTAAATTATTAATTTACTATGTAAATTATAATAATACATTATATTAATGCTTACAAGATTTACAATCTATTGTTGTAACATTGCGTTACATTTATGAAATAATTATCTCCAAATAATATCAGGGCAAAAGTGTCTGTAAATTGTATAATTTTATCTGTATAGATAAGTACAATGAGAATTAAAATAAAGATAATTGTTTTTCAAAATGTTTCTTTAAGAAAGATTTTCTATGATATGGAGTAAGACCGTATTTGTCAATTGCATCAAGATGCTGTTTGGTTAAATATCCTGCATTCTGTCTCCAGTTATACATTGGATATTCTTCATCCAGCTTTTGCATATACCTGTCACGGGTTACTTTGGCAAGAATACTTGCAGCAGCTATTGATGCAGATTTCCCATCTCCTTTTATTACATACTGCTGAGGATAAGTAAAATTACGAATAAGTTTGTTACCGTCAACCAAAACGAGAATATTATCTTTTTGTATTCTATTAATTACCCCCTCACATGCCAGTTTCATAGCTCTTAATGAACAGGATAGAATATTGTATTTTTCAATATCATCAACTTCAACACATACGGTTTCATTAATTGTTTCATTTAAAATAATATCGTATAAATACTCTCGTTTTTTGGCGGATAATTGTTTGGAGTCATTCAAAATAGATAATTCATCTATTGTTTTTTGGGAAATATTAGGGAAATATACAGCACTTGCAAATACTCCGCCTGCTGCCGGCCCTCGGCCTGCTTCATCAGTTCCTATAATCGTTTTTTTTAACTCTTTATCAAATTCAAATAAACATTTTGATACGGTTTTATTCATAGATTAATTCTAACATAAAGCTAAATTTACATTTCGTTACAAACAGTCAATTCTTATAAAAAAAAATACTTTATATTATTGAAGGTTATATAAATTAGAAAGGTTATGCTATGGGAATAGGATCTATTGGTGGAACATATGTTAACTTTATTCTAGGAACCGGTTCGGAAGAAGTTGGACAAAGAATAAAGGATACTATAAAATATAGGAAAGCGCACAATTTGAGTTACCCCAAAGCTTTAGCAACAGGTTTTTCTCGTGGTGTTAAAAAGTCTTATCAGTTGTCTCAAAGACGTGGTGGATACTGGAAAAGTGTCAAAAATGGTTTCAAGGCAATTCCTGACGGCTGGAAAGCCGGTAAAGGTTTCGGTAAACTAACAGGTGCATTTAAAGGTATGGGGAAGGCAATGCCTGCATTAATGGCTTTCTCTACAGTACTCTTCGAATTACCAAATATATATAAAGCAACTAAAGAAAAAGGTGTCGGGCAAGGAGCCAAAGAAGTCGGGAAAGCAGCAGTAAGACTTACAACAGGTGCATTGTGCGCAGCTCTTGGAACGGCAATTTTACCAATCGGCGGTTCAATAGTCGGGTGGATGGTAGGAGACTGGATTGGCAGCAAAATTGTTGGCAAATCATATTCAGAAAAAACAGAAGGTAATGAACCAAAGCATACTGAAACACCTCATACTCCAAACTCAACAGTTATAGCTGAAACACCGGGAGTTGTTACAGGAGGAGTTGTTCCTGGAGGTGCAGGTGGAACTGTTGTTTTACCATCAGTTGATATAAATGATTTTGGTCCTCACAGACCTTATGCAAATATATTCTTTAATAACCCTATGGCATATGCTGATATGGGTGCAAGAATGCCAGGACAAAGCGGTATCGCCGGTTACTACGGAATGGGTGGAATGTTCCCGATGATGGGGTTTGGAGTAATGGGTGTCCCAAATAACGAAAGTTCAAACCTCTTACAACCGGCACGACCGGGTGGAAACCTTTTAACTCCTACGGGACAACAAAATGCATATAATACAAAACCTACCGTAGAAAAAGGACAAAATTTAAATATCGAAAAATAAATACAAAATTCAATAAAGATACCTCATTTTATCAAATGAGGTATTTTTATTGAATATATACTTTTAGTAATTAGACAATTGATGGGGTAAAAGAGTTTAAATTTGTGTTAGACTTTTAAGTATGATTGAAACATTTTCTCTAATAGACAAGCAGATAAATGAGTTAAAAAAAAGACTTTTAAATATTGAAAATGGTGAAATTGACCTTGAGTCAATTATTAAAAAATACCTATCACAAGAGTCCAAAATGATACGTTCTGTTGTATCGATTTTGTATTTTGGGGGCAGCATAACTGAGGAACAATACCTTATTCTTACTGCAACTGAACTAATACATAATGCTTCATTAATACATGATGATACAATTGATGGAAGTTTAACACGGAGGAGAGAAAGAACTTTAAATTGTAAATATGATAACAGATTCGCAGTAATTGCAGGAGATTATTTAATTACATTGGCGGTAAAACAATTATTAAAGTTGAACAATCTTGAAGTTTTACAAAAATTTACAGATACAATTTCAAAAATGTGTATTGGTGAATCAATGCAGTATTTCTCAAAAAATAAAATCCCGACACTTGATGAATATCTTGAAAAAACTCAATACAAAACAGCAGAATTATTTGATACTTGTTTAGAAACCGTGTCTTTTTATTCTGATATAAAATATAATAAGTTTGGTTTAAATTTTGGAATTGCTTTTCAAATTAAAAATGATCTTGATGATTACAGAAAAGGGATTAATTTATCTCAGGATATCAAAGACGGAATTTATACAGCGCCTGTTATATTGTTAAATTCTGTTGAATATAGTGAAACCGCTATTGAAAAAACTCTGGGTTTAATAGATAATTATTGCAGGAGAGCGAAATCAGACATAGAAAGTATGTCTGATAATAAGTATAAACGCCGTTTAGTGGAGATAATTGATAATTTATGCAATTAAAGCAAATAAAAAAAGAGATAAAACCTTTTTTAAAAGAGACTTTAGATACCATAATATTTGTAATAGTAATGGTTACTATTATCAGGTTTTTTATAGGAGAAATACGCTGGATTCCGTCAGGCTCTATGCGTCCGACACTGATTGAAGGCGACAGAATATTTGTTGAACGATTTTCACGGTTTTATGAAACACCCAAACGCGGGGACATAATGGTATTTTATCCGCCGTTTGTTGAACTTGATAAAACTCCGGGCGGAATATTCAGAAGACTTACGGGATTTTTCTGTAAAGATATTGCATATATCAAACGTGTTGTCGGAATGCCTGGTGATAAATTGGAAATTAAACAAAATACAAGAGGAAGATACTTTGTTTATATAAATAATAAACCATTAAAAGAAGATTATATATTAAGTGACTTTGATTCCATTCCATGTGATGATAAAATGTATTGCGGACCTTTTATAATTCCAGATGGACAATATTTTATGATGGGTGACAACAGAGGAAATTCTCAAGACAGCAGATTTTGGGGATTTTTACCGGAAGATAGATTTGTAGGTAAAGCAGTATTCTTATTCTGGCCTCTCACAAGAATGAAAGTTTTATAGGATGCAGATTTATCACAATAAATGCTTTTTAGAACCAATAGATAGAATTATAGCTTTTTCTAACCAGGATTTAAAAAAAGCATTTGACAGGATTGAAGAATATAAAAATAAAGGTTTTTATCTGCTCGGATATATCAGATATGATGCGAAGAATATTTTTCTGGGCAAAAGTATATCTTCGGATTTACCGCTTATTTATTTTGAAGTGTACGAAGACTACACCAACTATGAACCATACACACCTCAAAAAGATATAAGTATATATTCAGAAGCTGAACTTAGCTATGAACAATACAAAGATGCTCTTATAAAAATAAAAGAGCATATCTCAAAGGGAAATACTTACGAAGTCAATTACACCTACCCTTATAAAGTTTATACAAATACAGACAGTCTGACATTATATAATTATCTTTTGCAAAAACAAACGACAGAATATAATACCTATATCGCAAATGAGTGGGAAGAATTGTTATCATTTTCGCCTGAATTGTTTTTTAAATTGGATGGGAATAAGATTACAACAAAACCAATGAAAGGAACAGCTGCAAGAGGTAAAACCGAAGAGGAAGATGCGGCGAATTATAATTTTTTAAAAAATGATATTAAAAATCAGGCTGAAAACGTAATGATTGTTGACCTTTTAAGAAATGACCTGAGCAAAATAGCCCAAACTGGTACAGTAAAAGTTGATAAACTGTTTGAAATAGAAAAACATCCTACAGTTTACCAGATGACATCAGAGATATCTGCGGAATTAGAAGAAGGAACCTCATTATTTGACATATTCAATGCAATTTTTCCTTGCGGTTCTATTACCGGAGCTCCTAAAATTTCAACAATGGATATTATTGAAGAACTGGAGTATTTTCAACGGGGTATTTACTGCGGGGCTGTAGGTTTCATATCAAAAGAAGAATGCATTTTTAGTGTTCCGATAAGAATACTTCAAAAAAACAGGCTTAATGATAAAAAATATTATCGCTACTTTGTGGGCGGTGCAATAATCTGGGACTCAAATATTGATGAAGAATGGGAAGAAACTGTTACAAAAAAGAAAATTCTTGATACAGATATTAATTTCAATCTTCTAGAAACAGTTTTAATTCAAAATAAAGAAGTAAAATTATACGATTATCATAAGAAAAGACTTGAAAATTCAGCACAGGAATTAGGTTTTGAAATATCTCCTGAAGATTTTACATTTAATACGGAAAATGACTGTATTGCAAGATATATTCGTTCAAAACACGGTTTTTCAAAGATTGAATACCGAAAAATTAATGAAATAAAATCAAATAAAATAAAAATTGCAAATGAAGCATTACGCTCTGATAACAAACTTTTATATTACAAAACAACTTTTCGCCCATGGTATGAATACATTCTGGATGATTATTTTGACATTATCTTTGTAAATGAACACAAAGAGCTGACGGAAGGGACCAGAAGCAATATCGTTCTTGAAATAGAGGGTGAATTATATACTCCGCCTTGTCAATGCGGGCTTCTCAACGGAGTATACCGCCAATATATGATTGAGCATCATAATCTTAAAGAAAAAATTCTGTATATTTCTGATTTAGAAAAAGCTGATAAAATATATTGTATAAATTCTGTCAGAGGAATGATTGAGGTCCAATTATGATTTTAATAGATAATTATGATTCATTCACATACAATATCGTTGAATACTTTAAAATTCTCGGACAAAGTATTAAAGTATATAAAAACGATGAAATTAGTATTAATGATTTAAAACAAATGGATTTTAAATCATTAATACTATCGCCTGGACCTTCCAATCCGGACAATGCCGGAATTACGATGGATATTATAAAGAATTTTTATCAAACGAAACGAATACTTGGAATATGTCTGGGCTTTCAGGCAATTGCCCAGTTTTTTGGTGCAAAAGTTGTAGAGTCGAGTAAACCTATGCATGGAAAATGTTCAGAAATATTTTTTGATGAGGAAGAACCATTATTTAAGGATATGAAACAAGGTTTTAAAGCTACAAGATATCATTCTCTGATTGTTAAAGATATAAAACTGCCGATTATTCCAATTGCTCATACAAAAGACAATATTCTTATGGGGTTAAAAATAGAAGGATATCCAATATACGGTGTTCAGTTTCATCCGGAAGCTATCTTGACAGAAGACGGAATTAAGATATTTAATAATTTTATGTTATGTTAATTAATGGAGAATAGTATGAAAAAATTTATATCATTTTTATCAATAATTTTACTTCTCTGTCAATCCGTTAAAGCACAAATGGTTAACGGCATTTGGCATAATGATTTAAGAAGTTTGTTTTTGCAAAATAAATCAATAATATACGTTATTAATATAAGAACCTTTAATGCTAAAGATACAAATAAAAATGAAATAATTGATAATGATGAAGAGAGCGGAAACTTTTTAAATGCAATAGACAGGCTTGATGAATTAAAGAAAATGGGTATAAATACATTGCATATTTTACCGATTACTCCTGTCGGAAAACTAAAAGCTTTAGGTAATGCTGGTTCGGTTTATGCATTGGCTGACTTTGGGTCACTAAATCCACAATTAAAGGCTCCGGATTCCACTTTAGCTTTAAATGAACAGGCAAAAAAATTTATTAATGAATGTCATAAGCGAAATATAAGAGTTATTGTTGATTTACCAAGTTGCGGTGCTTATGACTTATTTATAACTAATCCTGACTATTTTGTAAAAGACGAATCAGGACAACCGATTATTCCTCTTGATTGGACAGATGTCAGGGTTTTGCAAACAGGTAAAGACGATCAATTAGATGAAGATATTTATTATCAGCACAAAGAATTTGTAGATATGGTAATGTCAATAGGAGCTGACGGTATCAGGGCAGATGTTGCAACTATGCGTCCATATACTTTCTGGGAAAAGTTAATTCAGTATGCAAGAGGGAAAGATTCTGAGTTTATGTTTTTAGCTGAAGCTTCTAATGTCTGGGTTGAGCCCCCGTCTAAATTTGCACCTTTTACTACATATGATAAACTTTTAAATGCCGGTTTTGATGGATATTATGGTGAGTTCTTTAATCTAAAAAATTGGAAGACTTCAAAAGAATTTCTTAATTCAATAAAATTTAATCAGAAAATTTATAATAATCAGAAAAAAACAGTTATTGGGAGTTTTACAACTCATGATGAGACAAGTCCAATATTATTAAAGGGGCCTAACTTTTCAAAAATGATTATATGGCTGAATGCAACGTTGCCTCTAAATTCCTATTTCGTTGATGGGTTTCCGACAGGTGATGATTATGATTACAGTTGGGCAAACAAAAAAGCTTCTGTTACTTATACTGATGATGAGTATTATTTTAATCACAAAGGCAAATTTGATTTATTCAATTTTTCAAGAAAACCCGGCGGTACTGATAAATCTATTTATGATGAATTTGTTATGGCTAATAAATTCAAGAATTTTTATGCTGATGAATTATCAACGATGCAATTTATACCGCTAAAAACATCTCCTAAAAATGTATTTGCTTATGCTCGTTCAAACGGAAATTTTTCTGTAATTGTTATTGGAAATCTTGATTTTGAAAACCCAGTGAAAGCAGCAGTGAAAGTAAAAGGAATTAGTTTAAGAAACAGGTACATAAATATGAGATTAAAACAAAATATTTCACCGGAAATTCAAAACGGAAAAATTGTGACAGAGCTCAATCCTGGTGATATACAAGTATTATTATTTAAAAACTTTACAATAAGATAGGCAGGAATTATGAAAAGCGGTTTTGTATCTATAATCGGACGTCCTAATGTCGGGAAATCTACAATGTTAAATCAGGTTTTAGGACAAAAAATTGTTATTGCAACAGACAAAGCTCAAACCACCAGAAAACGCATCAAGGGAATTTTGACAAACGAAACCGGACAAATAGTTTTTGTAGATACTCCTGGTATACATAAACCAATAAATAAATTCGGTGAATTTTTGCTTGACGAAGCAAAAGTTTCTGTTCCGGATTCTGATTTAGTATTATTTCTGGTAGATGCATCAGAACCGGCAGGAAAAGGTGACAAATGGATTGTTGAAAATGTTATTTCTAAAACGAATGTGCCTGTTATTCTTGTAATGAACAAATTGGATAAAATATCAAATTCTGACAAAATAACCGAGAATTATCAATCGTATCAAAAATTGTTTGATAAAGAAATTCCTGTTATAAAAATATCTGCTAAAACGGGTAAGAATAAATCAAAATTGGTGGATATGATAATGGAATATCTGCCGGAAGGCGAACTCCTTTATCCTGAAGATATTGTAACAGAAGAAAGCATGCGCCAAATAGTAGAAGAAATTGTTAGGGAAAAGATACTTCTTAATACAAAAGAGGAAATCCCTCATTCTGTTGCTATAAAAGTTGATAAATATGAAGAAACCCCTGATATTGACAGGATTTATGCAATAATATACTGCGAACACAAAAGCCAAAAAGGGATTTTAATAGGGAAAGGCGGCTCGTTATTAAAAAAAATCGGAACAGAAGCAAGATTGGATTTAGAAAACATTGTTGAGAAAAAAGTATTTTTATCACTGCAGGTCAAAATTGAAAAAGACTGGCGAAAAAATGATAAAGTCCTTAAAAATCTCGGTTATGTATCCGATAATTGATAAATAATAATCATTCGGCTATAATTTTTGTATGTTAAAAAAGATAGTTGTTCAAAATTACATACTTATAGACAAACTGGAGTTGGAGTTCAGTAACAAATTAAACATTATAACCGGTGAAACAGGTTCCGGTAAAAGTATCCTAATCGGCGCAATTGATGTTGTATTTGGAGCCAAAGTTTCTAAAGACTGTATTAAAACCGGCTCTGACAGAGCTTATATAGAACTGTCTTTATTTCTGAACAGTCCGATAAACCAAATCCTTGAAGAAAATGGAATTGAAAATTTCGGCAACGAACTTATTATCTCAAGAGAAATAACACCCTCAGGCACACGCTCAAGAGTAAATGGAACTCTTGTTAATCAAGATTTTATAAAACTTTTAAGGGAAAAATTTATTGATATTCATTCGCAGCATCAAACTTATTCTTTTATGCAGCCCAAATATCATATAAACCTATTAGATTCTTATGCAAAAGCAACCTGTGAAGATTTGTTTAAAGAATATTCAAATTTATATAATGAATATACCGAAGCAAAACAAAAACTTGAACAGGCTAAAAATGCTAATAATTTAACAGAGAATCAAATTGAGTTTTTAAAATTTCAAATAGATGAAATTGAAGCAGCAGAAATAAAAGAAATCGATGAAGATACCAAACTTGAAAATGAACTTGTAGTGCTTGATAATGCTGAAAAATTAAAAGAACTGACCGGTTCTGTTTCCTGGACTCTGTCTAACGATGACGACTCAATTTTAAATGCTCTCTCTCAGCTAAAAATGAATCTTTCAAAAGCATCAAATATGGATTCAAATTTAACTGACTCGGAGTCAGAATTAATAAATGCAATTGAAATTTTGAAAGATTTATCATCAACATTGAGAGATTATTCACAGAGTCTGGATAATGATACCGAGCGGTTAAATGCAATTCAGGAAAGATTATTCAATCTGGACAAGTTAAAGCGCAAGTACGGCGGAACGTTAGAAACTGTACTTAATTCTCTGGATAAATTTAGAGAAGAATATTCTGCAATTGAAAACTATGAAAGCAATATTGAAGAATTGGAGCAAAAGGTTAGCAATATTGAATTAAAATTAACAAAACTAGCCAAAGAAATATCTGAAAAAAGAAAGATGTATGCAGAAGTCCTATCAGGTTTGATTGTAGAAAAACTTGAGAAACTTGAACTCCCGAAGGTTCAATTCAAAATAGATATACAAGATACAGAGCTCAATAAATACGGAATAGATAACGTTGAGTTTTTGATTTCAACAAATGTTTCAGAGCCATTAAGACCATTGGCTAAAGTCGCATCAGGCGGTGAAATTTCCCGTGTGATGCTTGCACTTAAAACAATATTTGCCCAGCATGACGATATTGATACTGTTATATTCGATGAAATTGATACCGGTATTTCCGGAAAAACTTCTCAAAGGGTTGCCGAAGAAATATCTGAACTTGCGCAATATCGTCAAATTATAATGATTACGCATCAGGCAATTATTGCTTCAAAGGCGGATAAACACATTTACGTCAAAAAAGTTCAAGGTGACAGTACGCAGGTCGGAATATACATTCTGAACGAAGATGATAAACTGAAAGCTCTTGCAGAACTTGCAAGCGGAGAAATTACCGATAAATCAATTGAATTTGCAAAAACTCTAGTAAGTTAAATATTAGACCTTATACCTAGTTAAACTGGCTGTTATAAAATAAAAAACTTCGTGTATCCTTAAGGTATGTTTAAGGAATGTATGAATGTTTTTTTATTCGTCGGTTTTCTTGGTTTTTTATCACCGGTATATTCCGTCTGCTCAATCGATACCTCAACTGCGTGTTCCGGAGACATTGGCGACAGGCGGAATATATTCATTAATAAGGACAATCTTTTTATAACCCCTGTTTTAAGAGTGGTTTATAATTATCCTAAAATTATAACTTTTTGATAATAAATTTATTTTAAAATTTACATAAAAAATATTATGCGAAGTGACTGTGTGATTAAGTGATTAAGTGACTAGGCTTTTGTCTTTCTGAGGGCAAAGCCCGAAGAATCTCTTTGTCTATGCACAATTATCTATAATAATTTTATATAAAAGTAGTATAAAGAACAAAATTTGTTTATTTTGTCAACCTGAATTTATTTCAGGTTCTTACCGGCGTGGTAGGCTGAAATTCAACGTTGGTAAGATGCTGAAACCAGTTCAGCATGACAGAAACCCAACAATTGATTTTGTACTATCTTGAATTTTATATTGTCGGATTATAAGTCTAACCTACGTCTAATTTCAACCCCAGAAATGTGAACTCGGCAGAAAATATACACTATCCAAATAGTAAAAAAATCAAAATAAAAAGTATTTTCTGCCTCAAACAGCACATTTCTTGACTTTGTTTCAATAAGTGAGTATTGCTCACTATGTAAAAGTCGGAGGCTAAATGAAAAGAAATAATGTGCGGGGTTCGTGGCGGCATTAGCCCAGAGAATGGTAGCTTTATTAAAACATAATAAGATACCAAAAATATTTTTTATGTAAATAAAAATATTTTCCCTCTAGTTTGACATTTCCAAAAGAATCATTAATACATTTAGTGGATATTTTAAAGTGTGTATTAAAGATGACGTAAGGAAGGACGTTATCTTAATCGAGGTGAGGTAAGGTACATGTTTTCAGAAATGTTACAAAGTTTATTAAATTCAAGCGGGCAAGCAAAAGCTATGCAACGCTATAATCAAATGAATAACTATGTAAACAGTCTTACCGGTCAGAGGGCGATTGTTAAAAATAACAACCCAATGGGACAGCTTGAACTTCCTCCAAAGGATTCAGTTCAATCTTTTGACAATGTACTTAAATCAACTGCAAAATCACAATTTGGCATGCTTTTGAAGAACAAAGCAGCAGAAAAAGTAAATGCATCTTTATATACTTCACAAATACCTTCTAATATTAATTTCCATAAACGACCATCAAAATCTGAAATATTAAATATTATTAATGAAGTTTCCAATAAATACGATGTTGACCCGAAATTAATTGAAGCTCTCGTTAAACAAGAATCAGGATTCAATCCTAATGCAAAATCAAAAGCAGGAGCATTAGGTTTAATGCAATTAATGCCTGCAACGGCAAAGGGTTTAGGTATAACAGATCCTATGGATCCTAGACAAAATATTGAAGGCGGTGTAAAATACGTCAAATCTATGCTAAATAGATTTAATGGAAATATAATTCTAGCACTTGCCGCTTATAATGCAGGACCAAACGCAGTCAGAAAATATGACGGAGTTCCGCCTTATAAAGAAACCCAAAACTACGTTAGGTCAATTCTTTCCAACTATCTATAAGGGGTAAAAAGATTAGGTTAAAATTGTACTACCCTATTTAAAGCCAGCTAGTTATAGAAATTAGTCCTACAGCTGCTCAATTACGTATCTATATTTCTTCTCTCCTCATGAATAATTAACTTTTGTAAAGCAATTTTTCTTCAAAAAAGCAATTATTTAAAACTTATATACTTTATATATAAGTAGACCTTATTTTATTGGAGGAAAACACATGAGATTTGACGGAGTACAATCTGCCGGCCCGAAATTTGATTATTCAGACGGTGTAATTAAAAGAAAAGAACAAGAAGAAGATGATCCAATAAGAAAAGCTGCAAGTACAATAAGTCATTTTGCAAAAAATCTTGGCAACTTCTTAGCTCAAGGTATAACAAATCCACAGGCAGCTGATCAATCAAATACATCAACCGCATTCAGACAGTAATCATATTTACTTTATCAATGTTTGATATACAATAATACCCGTAAAGGGATATTGTATGTTATTAACACTTGATATAGGTAATACGAATATAACAATAGGCTTATTCAACGGCGAAGAAATAGTGGATATCAAGCGTATGCCGACAGATATTCACTATTCAAACGATAAATATGAACAATTGTTGTTTGATACCGTTGGAGATGTTAATATAGACGGCTGTATTATAGCCTCAGTTGTAAACGGGTTAGACATGTTAATGTATAATGTTGTCAATTCCGTTTATAATATTGACTCTATTATATTATCAACTAATTTAGATATCGGGATAAAATTAAAACTTAAAGATAATAATGAAATTGGAGCAGACAGGATTGCAAATGGAATTGCAGCTGCAACGTTCTACAAATTACCTGTAATTGTAGTAGATTTTGGAACTGCTAATACTTTTGATATTGTTAATTCAAAAGGAGAGTTTATAGGCGGAGTTATTGCTCCGGGTATTAATACACAGCTTACATCTTTAAGCAAATGTACATCAAAATTACCAAAGCTTGATGCTGCAAAGTCTGAAATGGCTATTGGTGATAATACTCTTGATGCAATATTATCAGGGGTTATTAGAGGTACTGCATGTATGGTTGACGGGTTAATTAAGCAATGTGAAGAAGAACTTGGTGAAAACGCAACAATAGTTGCAACAGGCGGTTTGTGCCGTTTGATTGCAAGATACATGAATCGGGAATTTGATGATATTAATCCAACCCTTACTCTATTGGGGTTAAAGGAGCTTTATAAACTGAATCAGAATCAAGTATATTTACAACATCAATATCTTTAAATTGATATAATGTTTCAAAATTATTTCTAGATTTTTCTCTAGCCAAAATAGCGCCAATCATAGCTTCAAGTGCCCCTGCAGGAATCATATTATTCGGAATATCATGAAATCCAAATTCTGTTTTTAAAATATTTTGCAAAAATTTGCAATCTGCAGGAGAGCGTTGTTTGTAGTTTGAATAAAGATTTAACTTCAATTTAGATAAATATAAATCATATCTTGAAATATCAACTCCTTCATCAATAAGACTTGAAAAATAATCACATCCTCTGGTTGAAAAACGTTGAGTCCAATTATCAACATTTATAAAGTTGTGTTTATTTGTTGTATTAATAAGTTGATAAGGTTTTGATAGTATCCGCCATTTTCCTGTCATAAGCGTATTATCCCAAGGAAGAGAAATACATATTACAGAATTTTTTAACGATGAATAATTGTCAAAAAAATGTTGAACATCTTTCATTGTAAAAAATTTATCAACCAAAATGAGTGTATTATTTTGATCTAATACAGCAATACCGGTTTCTATTGTTGCTGATGGAGCCAGTGATAACCCTACGTAATATTCAATCATTATTCAAACTCTTCTTCTGTTTGTTGTTGAATCTGCTTATTTACCCCTGAGTTGCCGTAAGGAGATTCAATGCTATTATACAACTCTTTATTATCTAATGTAATACCTTTAGATTCTGCATAATTTCTCATGTCTATAACTTTACGTCTATCTAATTTTCCATTTTTTATTAACGCTTCTGCTGCAGGTGATATATTGTTTTGTGATTTAATTTGTGAAATTAATTCTTTCCTTTTGCTTTGTAACTCTATTTGTTGTTCTTTATTCATTTTGAGTACAATGTTTTGATGTTTTTCTAAAGAATTATATTTTGTTTTTAATACAAGAATTTCAACTCTTCTGCTTAATCTTGAGTTAATTTGTCCTTGATTATTTTTTGCAGGCCTTGTATCAGCAAAACCAACGGCAGTAAATAATGCCGGGTTAAATTTAAATCGTTTAATCATATATCTTACTACGGTGCAAGCTCTTGCACTTGATAGTTCCCAATTTGAAGGATATTTAGCAGAAGCTATAGGCATGCTGTCAGTATGTCCTTCAATTCTAATAGAGTGCATTACAAATTTTTCAAATATAAGAACTCCGACTTTATCTAAAAGCGCTTGCGATTTTTTTGACAACTCCGCTGACCCAGAGTCAAAGAGATATTTTTCTTGGAATGTTATTGATAAACCTTGATCTGTAACCTTTGCTTCAACCCCTTCCAACTGACCTGATTTAGTTAATTCTTCAATTGTTTTTTCAATTTGTTCAAAAGATTGAGACTCGTATTTAGGGCTAATATATTCAGCCATTAGTTCTTGTATGAATCCATTTCCTGCAGCTGAATCCAGTATGCTTTGTCCAGAATCTAAAACTCCATCATTCCCTTGCAAAATTGAAGCAGTAGAAAAAGCTCTCTGTAATGATTCATCAATTTTGCTAAGTTCAGCAACATCCGTTTGAGACAAGGCATACAATACAACAAAAGTTGCAAACAGTAATGTAATAAAGTCTGAATAAGATACCAGCCAACGCTCTAGATTTTCATGTTCAGGTGGTTTTGGTTTTTTAGCCATAATAATTACCTTTATTGAATCGTTTTATTTACATTAGCACCCAAGATAAATGCGCCTAATTTTCTGCCGATAAGAGTAGGACTTTCGCCGGCTTGAATTGCAAGCACACCTTCTATCATAACATTTTTTGCAAGGAACACTTTTGAATATATACCTTTAATGCGGTTGAAACAAGGTATCATATATAAGTTTGCAACAACAAGACCGTAAATTGTAGCAACGAATGCAACCGCAATACCTTCACCTAACTTTGACGGATCAGATAGGTTTTGCATAACCTGAATCAAACCCATAACCGCACCTACGATACCGAGTGTCGGAGAAAAACCACCGAATGCTTCATAAACTTTGGCTGCACCCATAACTTTATTTTCAAGTTGTTCTAGCTGAGTTTCAAGCATTGAACGAACAAGTGTTGGATCCGTACCATCTGCAACTATTTCAAGTCCAAATCTTAATAATGGGTCTGATGCATTGATAGCTTCTTTTTCAAGCGCAATTACACCTTCTTTTCTTGCCTTTGTAGAAAAACCTACAATTTCTGCAATTAGACCTTCAAGATCTACCTTAGGAGGAAATATTACATCTTTGAACAAGCCTATTGCATCTTTAATAACTGCGGGAGGGAAGCTAAGAACTACACCGCCGGATGTACCGCCAAGAACGATAAATGCTGCAGTTATTTGTAAAAGCTGACCTATGTTACCGCCTTCTAATGCTTGTCCAACAAGAATGAATCCCAGCCCTAAAAATAAGCCTATTATTGCAAAAATATCCATTTGTTTCGCTCCAATAATTTTTAATATAACTAATTCATATTTTTAAACGACTAAAATTTCAAAAACTTAAATAAAATATAAAAAACTAAACTAATTGGTGTATATAACTATATAGAATTTAACTGACTTTAGGTCAATTTATATTTAAATTTGAAAAATTTTTAACTTGTTAATTTTTTTACTTGACTATTAAATTCAATTGTAAGAGTATAATAAAATTCTATTGTAAAATTTTGTAAAAAAGATGACATGTTTTGTCAAAAAATATTTATCAGAAATATTTACATGTTAGAATAAAATTTGCTAAAAGGTGAACTATACCTTTTCAACCAATTTAGTCGACTTATTACATTTTAGATAAAGGATTAGTGAAAATGAAGGATTTATGTAAAAAATTAACGGCAAGTATTATGTGTTTTTCATTCTTGTCATTACAGGTTACTTTTGCAGGACAGTTTGATGAAGTGCAAGTTCTGCCGGATATAGGCACAGGCGGTGCAGATATTCATGACCACACAGATGGTTTGACCGGTGTTGCCACGGATGGTAATAAAGCGGATTTAACATTCGGTAAAGATACAGTTATTAACTGGGGACATTTAAACGTTGGAAAAGGTCAAGAATTAAACTTTAATAACTTTGATTTTGCCGTATTAAACAACGTATTGCATGGTATGTCAAACTTTGCAGGTTCAATTAATGGTGCTAATGGTATGATTATCATTTCAAACCCTAACGGTATGATAATGAACGGCGGCTCAATTGAAACAGGCGGAGCATTAATCCTTACAACTCAAGATTTATATAATAAATATCATACGTTCTTTGATGAAACAAATGGACTTAATAAGAATGCTTTACAAGAATTATTAAAAGATCCTCAATTCAAGGATGGTACATATAGTATTATTTCTATTAATAATAATCAACTCGGCAGCAGAATCAGCGGCGGAGATATTCAAATTATTGCAAGAGGTATTGATTTAAACCAAGCAAATATTACATCAAATGGTGATATTAAATTTACAACATCTGATGGGGCAAATTTTGTTGCATCAGAAGTTGCTAATGGTACCGGTGTTAAATTTAGTGAAGGTACATCAATCCAAATCGCAAATTCATCAATTAATGCAAATCAAGGTAACAATGTTATAACTTTGTTAGCTGGTGATGGTAATAAGCAAACAAATGTTTCTGTTGATGGTTCTACTTTAACAGGTAATACAGATATTAAAGGTAATGTAATATCATTTAACGCAAATAAAAATTCAAATACTGTAGTAAATGGTAATTTAACTGCAACTTCTGCTGATAGAACCGGATTATTTAATACAACAATAAACGGTGATGAAACAAAAATAACTACCGGTGGATATACATATTTGAAAAATTTAACAGCAAACAATGTATCAATAGATGCAACATCAGTATCAAATATATACAATTCAAACATTGCCGGAAAATTAACATCAAAATCAGGTGATGTAGTACTAAGACAAGAAGGTAAAAACCAACCATT
>CALUXV010000012.1 GCA_944324835.1 Candidatus Gastranaerophilales bacterium | reverse complement strand
AACAAAAATAGTCTGCTCTCTATCAGGCCCTACACTTATTATTGATATCGGACATTCAAGAAGTTCTTCAAGTCTTTTCAGATATTTTTTCGCATTTTCAGGTAATTTATCATACTCTTTTATCTCTGTTATGTCTACCCCCCAGCCGGCATGTGTTTCATAAACAGGTTCTAAATATTTATGTATAAATACGTCTGTCGGGTATGAAGTATAAATTTTACCGTTTCTGGTATCTTTATATGCAGTACAAATTTTGATTTCATCAAAAGAATCAAACACATCTATTTTAGTCAACGCAACAGACGTAAGCCCGCCGACTAATACAGCATATTTCATAATAACTGCATCAAACCAGCCACAGCGGCGAGGACGCCCTGTTGTAACACCAAATTCGTGACCTATTTCTCTTATCTTGTTACCGGTTTCATCTTTTAATTCCGTTACAAACGGGCCTTCACCGACTCTTGTTACGTAAGCCTTTGCAACACCTATAACTTCATCAATCATTTTAGGACCAAAGCCTGAACCTGTTGAAGCTCCGCCGCCTATAGGACTGGAACTTGTTACAAAAGGATATGTTCCGTAATCAACATCAAGCATTACGCCTTGAGCCCCCTCAAAAAGAATTGTATCGTTTTTGTGTTCTCTCAACAAATCCTGCCACTCAAAACATACGTAAGGCTTGAATATTTCTGCATATTTTTCGCAGAGAGAAGTTATACATTCTTTAGTGAACGGTTCTAAACCATATACTTTTTCTAACTGTTTATTTTTGAGAGGAAGTATTATATCCAGTTTTTCGGAAAGAGTTTCAGGGGAATACAAATCCTGTATTTTTAAACCGATTCTTGCATATTTATCGGTATATGTAGGACCGATTCCTTTTTTGGTTGTACCTATTTTACCTTTGGTACTATGAGATTCTGAATACCCGTCAATTTCTATATGATAAGGCATTGTAATTGATGCCAGAGGGCTTACTTTCAGGTTTGATACATCGATACCTTCATCAATTAAATCATTCACTTCTTTTTCAAAAGATTCAGGATGAATAACCGTTCCCGGACCTATCATACATACCTTGTTTTTATATAAGATTCCTGACGGTATCAAGTGAAACTTGAAGGTTTTATTATCAACTACAACAGTATGACCTGCATTACATCCGCCTTGATAACGGATAATCATATCCGCATTTTGTGCAAGCAAATCTGTAATTTTTGCTTTACCTTCATCACCCCATTGAGCACCGACAACAACCGTATTTTTCATAATTAATCCTCTCAAACTAAATAGAGGTTGAACTTTTGGCTCAACCTCTTTTGTATACTTAAACTTTTTCTGCCATTTTTAACAGATTACAATTTTCTGATCTTCTTCTCTCTTCGTCCTTGTAGATTTTGGTTCTGTTAATAACCTCATCAAAGTCGATTTTATGAGCATCAAAATCAGGCCCGTCAACGCAGGCAAATTTTGTTTCTCCGCCTACTGTTACACGGCAGGCACCGCACATGCCGGTACCATCAACCATAATCGGATTCATGCTTGCTTCTGTATAAATACCTTTATCTCTGGTCATATTTGCAACCGCTCTCATCATTGGCATAGGACCAACGGCAATTGCATAATCCACTTTTTCTGAATTCATAATTCGTTCAAGAACACCTGTTACAAAACCTTTTTCACCGAGTGTTCCGTCGTCTGTTGTTATGAATAACTCAGTACAGGCATCTTTCATTTTATCTTGCCAGAAGATTAAATCTTTTGTTCTTGCGCCCATAATCATATAAACTTTGTTGCCTGCTTCTTTAAACGCTTTTGCAATTAAATAACAAGGTGCTGCGCCGTATCCGCCCGCTAAACAAACAACCGTTCCGTATTTTTTAATATGGGTTGGCTGTCCTAAAGGACCTACGATATCAACAAGTTCATCACCAACTTCTAATTGTGCAAGTTTTTTTGTTGAATACCCTACAGCCATAAATACAAGAGTTAAAGCTCCGGTTTCTTTGTTTACATCTGCAATGGTCAAAGGAACTCTTTCTCCGTTTTCTTCTGCTCTAAATATAATAAACTGTCCGGCTTTTGCGTTTCTTACAACGTAAGGAGCATCAATAGTTATTTCGTATTGATTCGGACAAAGTTCTTTTTTTGATAAAATCTTATAGCCCATACTAAACTTCTCCCTAACTTTAAATCGTTACTTTATAAGTTTAGCATAAAAATAAGTTTAAGGTAAAATACCTTCCATCATGTCATTCAAAGAAATCTTGCCGACTCTTACCGGAGTTGAATATGAGGTCCCGCCAATCCCTCTTAAAAGATATTCATATTTCTTTTTATATGGTAACTCCGCACCCGGCTGACCTGTTATATTTATACCTAAAATTTTTCCGTTATCTTCTACAATTTTACCCTTGTAATTACGTGCTTCATAATGCTGCGTAAATATAGAGTTTCGGGATGCAGATGTTCCGGCAATACGCCCGTTTGGGAATAATGCTCCAACACCTTCTACTCCATCAATTGCAAGATAAATATTTACTGACTGTTTCGGATTATCTTCATTACTTGCCGTTGCAAAAAATCTACACCCTTTTTTTATGATTGATTTAATTACTTTTGTAACATTATTAAATTCTTTATCTAAAATTTCTTCTTGAATTGTCTTTTTTTGCACTTCTCCTGAAGATTTTGACAAATCCCCAATATCACACGAACGTGATTCAGTCATTGAAATATAATCAACTTTATGCCCTTTCTCCATCGATTTGTTTAATTCAACAAACCGTTTATCACTCAAATGTTGAGGTAAGCAGCCTCTGTATTTTATCATTTCATACAGATTCTTTTTATGGTTTAAACGTTCAATTGTTGCAAACGGATTTGTTCGTCTTATAAATGTTTCTACGATTACTCCATGTGCTGCCGGTTTAAAAAACTTTAATTTTAACATGTTTCTTAAACCGCTCATAGTTTTAAACTGGTCAAATACAACTATTGTTTTAGGTTTAAGTGTTGCATTTTTAATAAACTCACCCTCTGAAGATAGTATTCTTATATTTACCCCCTCTTTAGTTCGGCTATCTTCTAATAAATGATAAACTTTTCCATCTTTAGGATTAGTCCAGGTTGTACGTTTATAAGTATCTTCAATTTTTTTAGAAGTTAATCTTTTTAAATCTTCAGCTGTTGCTTTCGGAAAAGTATATTCAATTTTCTCTGATTTTAGTTCTTTTATAGCAAGCTGATTCAAGCGGCGGGTTGTTTTTCCTATTTCACCGGCAAAACGTGATATCGGGGTAATATTATTTAACGAGAGATTCATACTGTTATAAATCTTGTAAAAATTTTTTTTGCTATTTACTTTTGTTAAGTTTTTGATTTTCTAAAAAAGCTCGTATATTATTAATAAGAGAGTATATTTTATAGGGATAGTAATGAAATATGAATAGAAAAACACTTAAGTACGTGTTGTTAGGCTTTTTAATATCGATTTTTTGTACAGTTCCTGCGATGGCGGCTCCGGTATCTTTTCCTAATATTAACATTGGAATGCAGCCCGCCAATACCCCGCAAGACTTTACAAACGGGGTACAAATTGTTATATGGTTAACCATTTTAACTTTGGCTCCAAGTATATTTATAATGACAACATCATTTATAAGAATTGTAATAGTTCTATCATTAACCCGTCAGGCACTGGGCGTAAATACTTTGCCACCTAATCAGGTAATAACAAGTTTAGCCTTAATACTTACATTTTTTGTCATGTCGCCTACTTTAAACCAGATTAATGATAAAGCATTGCAGCCATATATGCATAACCAGATAACACAGCAGGCAGCACTGGATAGAGCTATCGTTCCTATTCGTGACTTTATGTTTAAGCAGACTAACGAAAAAGAACTGGCACTATTCGTCCGGATGGGTAAACTTGAGAAACCTAAAAATAAAGATGATGTCCCGACTTATTGTCTTTTACCGGCATTCATATTAAGTGAGCTCAAAACTGCATTTACAATCGGGTTTGTTATCTTTTTACCGTTCCTGATTATTGATATTGTTGTATCATCAGTACTTGTATCTATGGGGATGATGTTTTTGCCGCCAACAATGATTGCATTACCATTTAAACTGATAATGTTTGTACTTGTAGACGGATGGTACTTAGTTGTTAAATCACTTGTTGAAGGCTTTGTGAGGTAGTAAGTTATGAATCAGGATATTATTATTACACTTCTTCAAAAAGCATTTGTACTGGTATTAGAAGTTTCGGTTCCAATACTTGTTGCAGGTATGGTTTTAGGTCTTATTGTCAGTGTGTTTCAAACAGTTACGCAGATTCAAGAATCAACTCTTACATTTGTACCAAAAATTATCGGCAGCGTAGTTGTATTAGTTATACTTCTTCCATGGATGTTTAATTTATTTATCGGTACATTCAATGAGTTTATGGATACTATTCCACGGTTAATAGGCGGTTAGTACATGATTGATTTGTTCGACATATTTTCTCCTGCAAATATAATTCTTTTTATGGCGATAGTAACAAGGTTAAGCGGTATGTTTGCCTCTGCTCCTTTGTTTTCTACATTTCCAATCCCGCAGCAGGTTAAAATATGGCTATGTGCAGTTATATCTTTTTTGATATTTCCACTGATACAATCAAAGATAAGTTTTATGGCGCCAACCTCCGTTCCGGAATTAACAATTATTTTATTTCGAGAGTTTTTAATAGGGTTTGCAATAGGTTATTGTGCAAATGTTTTATTTATTGCAATCGAACTGGGCGCAAATATGTTTTCTATACAGATGGGATTATCTGCTGATATGGCATTAAACCCGATGTCCGGAGGCTCTTCTCCTGTTATTACACAGATGTATACCTGGATGATGACAATGGTATTTATATCCTTAAATGCACACCATATACTTTTTTCGGCATTTTACAATAGTTTTCAGGTAATGCCTATAGGCTATGGATTCGGATTCTCTCCGGAAGTCGTACATCAGATAATATTTATAATTAGCCAGATTTTTGTTATTTCATTAAAAATTGCTCTTCCAATTTTTGGTGTGCTCTTTATAAGTGATGTTCTTCTAGGTTTTACTTCAAAACTTATGCCTCAGATGAATATATTTATGGTATCAATTCCTCTTAAAATATATTTAGGATTATTGTTATCAATAATGTTTGTACGTCCTATTGTTGAGTATTTAAATATTCTGATTCCAAAATTCATGGAAGGTATTTGTGCGGTATTTTAAAACATGCTTTTTTTGTAACAATTATAAATTCTTATTATTGCTGGTTTTTACCCTTTTTAAACTTTTTATTGTAACAATATAAATAAAATCATTAAAGAAAATGGAAATCCGTCCGTAAATTAATTATGTAATAAGTATCGTCTACTAGAATTAAGTGAGGAATTGATTATGGACTTAAATCAAGATTTTCAGTTTGTTAGCGTGGCAGAAGATTCTATTGCAGCACACGAACTGAAAAATGAGGTTTCCGCAGAACTCGGAAACTTTTTCGACAACGTATTGTCAACAGTAGTAGATTATTTTGAGGAGGCAAAGGTAGAATAGTTTAGACAATTGAATAGTTGGATTTATGAAATGGCGGGTAAAATACCCGCCATTATTGTATAAAATTATTCACTTTCAACAACTACATTAGCAATTAAATCACCGTAACTATTAACGTGTCCGTCTGTTTCTTCAATTATATATCTTAACTCTGGTTTATTTTCAATACACTTTTCAGCCTTTTCTAAAGCTGCATCAAAATCTCTGAAATCACCCATTGCAGTTTTTGAAAAATCAGGTTTTTCTCTTTCTATAGTATAAACATGATACATATTAACCACTCCTTTCATTCCATAATATATTTATTACTAATTGTATATCGAATGGCATAATTTGTCATGCTTTCTTGAATATCCGTATTTATTCTAATTAATTTTTTAAATAGAATTATTACTTTTTGTAAAATTTATAATAAACGAAGCAATTATATCCTGCATATATACTTTATATATATGTAAGCAATCAACCTAACACTACTTACAGATAACATTTAAACATCCAAAACATGGAGTGTATTTGTCGTGAAAAAATTTACCCTTATATTATTATGTAGTTTTTTATTAAGTATTGCATCACCGGCATTTGCTTATAATATGAACCATTTTACCGATGATTTTAAAGTTGCGGATGCATTATTATTGTTAGAGAAAATCGGTGCAACAGAAATTTTTGATAATCTTCAGGAAAATTCCGTAAAAATCGTTTTTTATGATTTAGCATTACTTTCTTATAGTTATAGAAATGATTATGCCATCAGCGGAGAAAATAATTTCGGGGAACGATATATTCTTATTAATACTAAATATAGAAAATGTTCAGATGAAGAAATTGCCTGCTTAATAGCACATGAAAGCTGTCATAAAGCAAAACGTGCAACACTAACAGAGGAAACAATCGCAACTCAAACAGAGGCTAGATATTGGATTAAACTAAAAAAACCTAACAAAGTTTATCAGCAAACAGACTTAAATAAAAGATTGAATAATCTGGCATATCTTTATAAACATTCAGATAAAAATAATAATCAGATTCAAACAAGAATTGCTAACAGCCCGTTCTACAAACAACAGCTTGCATTAGAATAATCTATTTAGCTTTTTTAATAAATTTGAAAACACGAAGAATATATTTATCGGTCATTCCGGATATAAAATCAACTATCGCCTGATTGTACTCTTTAGGATTTTTAAGATGATATAATATCTTATTATCACAATTCTTGGGTCTTTCAGGCGTATTCGTATATTTAAGCGCCCAGTTTTTGAAGGTTGTAAGTATTGGATTTTTTCTGGTATTTTTAACCAAAGCTCTCTCATCATAATTACTCTCATAATAATCAAAAACAGGTTTGATAATTTCATCAACGTTTTTTGAATTAATCTTTTTAACTTCCGGCTTCAGATAAATATTTTTGTAATTAAATTCTTTAATATCATCCATTAAATGCGCTACAGATTCAGAAAAACCGATTCCTTTGTCAGGTGAAGAGTTTTGAACAATATCGTGTATAAAAAGATTTACAATATTTGTGTTATTTGCTTCCAGATTGGGTATCCCAAGATGTTTCGACATCATTTTATTTAATTCCTTTAGTTGCTTGCCTTTTAATATACCCAGCTTTTTTGCATCTTCTATATCTCTTCCTAAATATGCAATTTTATCTGATATTTTTACAACAACCCCTTCCCATGTGTAAGGTTCAACCTGTGCAGGATGTTGTATTGCTTTTAAATCAATAAATTCCTCTCTCGGCATTACAAAATTCTGGTTAACTTCTCCGCAATGATTGATAATTCCATCTCTGACAGCATAAGTCAAATCCAAATTCTTTAATTTTCCTTTGCTGTTTTCAAGGAGTAGAATATCATCAACCATTCTCAGACTGTTTTTCTCATGCCAGAATTTTGGCAAATCTTTTGAACGAGAAATTGAATCCAGAACTTTTTCTCCGTCGTGGCCAAATGGAGTATGGCCGATATCATGACCTTGAGCAATTGCTTCTGCCAAATCCTCATTTAAACCGAGATGTTTGGAAATACTTCTGGCAATATCAGAAACCAATGCGACATGGGTACTTCTGGTGGATACCATATCGTTTTGCGGATTAAAAAATACCTGCGTTTTATATCTCAAACGGTCGTATCCTTCGGAATACATTATCCTGTTTTTATCCCGCTCAAACGGTGTTCTCAAATCAAAAGTTTTTGTCTCAAGCGGAGATTCACGCTTAGTTGCATTTTCCCATCTGGGATTATTTTCATTCATTGCTTCATTTTGGAACTTTGAATGATTTGATTTAAATGAATAAGAAGTCACACCACACAATACACGCATAATTTAGTTATAACACCTTTAAAAAATAGTTCATCCTTTTTGTATCAAACTCGTAATGTTTCTTAAATAAACTTTATATTAGGCTTGTCAGATATAAAAACACAAATTATAATGTGGGTGTTACGAGAGTTGGATATTTGTGTGTATGAAAACAAACTTGGCTATTGTTCCTATTACATATAGCATTCCCAAAAGTATAACTTTCGGGAGCGAAAAGAAGAACGATAGTTATCAAAATCGAATTCCAAAACCAATAGTTAGAACCCCTAAAAAAGACCATCCAGTAGCATTAGACGATGTGTCTTTTTTTGTCGCAAATAAAATTGCGATGGATGCAAACAAAATGGGAATCTCCAGAACAGAATATTTGATGCAGAAAATTAAATCTCTCTCATATATCCCGCAGGTTCCGCCGGTTCCAAGTAAGTCTGCTATAGTCGGAAATACAAGAGCAACAACACTTATTGACGGAGAACAAATTTTTGATAAAACCGTTGAATTTGTAAAGAGTGCGAAAGATTCTATTCAGATTGAAATGTTCGAGTTTCAAAATCCAAAAATAGATGGTCATAAATGGCCAGCTAACGGTTCAGAGGTTGTCGGAGGATACGACCAGCACGTAAGTTTACTGCCGATAATTATAAACAAGAAAAAAGAGAATCCTAATCTTAAAGTACAGATTATTCTTGATGCTCACAAATGGTATATAAACGGAAACAATGAACGTGACAGACATTATAACAACATGGATATGATTAAGTATCTGAAAGAAAATGATATTGACGTTGTTCCGTATCCGAGAGCAGCACAAGGCGGAGCTGCATTGCAGCACGTCAAACTGGTTGCAGTAGATGGCAAAAAACTTATTATTGGCGGTATGAACTGGGGCAATCACTCAAATGCAAACCATGATGCCTGTATTGCTCTTGAAACGCTGCCTGACAAGAAAAATTCCGAAGTTGATAATATTCTGGAAGATATTTTTAATAAAGACTGGAAATTCTCCTGGCAAAGACTCGGACGAACCAAAATGGTAGCAGGACCGCTATCAGAAGATGAACAAGAACTGTACAAAGGGCTTAATAAGGAGATTAAACAAGAAAATATTGATTATATGAATACAGTTGGTGTTCTTTATGACAATGATATTGATAAAAAACGGTATGATGAAAACGATTTGAGTAAACTTGATATAATAAAACGCAACCCTGTAGAAAATCCGGCAATAAAAATTCTGGCTACAAAACCTAGAGAACTTGCTTATGTCGGAGAAGAAGGAGAAGAAAGCACCAGAGATTATCTTTTGAACAAAGTCAAAACAGCAAAAAAACTCAGGGCGGAATTATTTGTTATATCTGACAAAGAAATCATTCAAAATATTATACAGAGAACCCAAAACGGAGAACTGGATGCCAAAATAATTGTTGATCCGTCGATTATACGTGAATTCCCGTATTGTAATACCGCATATCAGGAACTCGTTGAAAACGGAGTCAATATTAGAGAATACAAAACCGATGAGAGAATCAATCAAAGACTTCACTCAAAATGGGCAGTATTTGATGACAGAGAGGTTATGATAGGTTCTACAAACTGGTCTGCAATGGGGTTGAACCAAAACCTCAAAAAAGGCGAAAGAGAAGACTATGAACTTTATACGGATAAAATTAATGAAGAAATAAGAGAATACTTAAAAACTGTCGAACCTTTTGAAAAAGAAGTAGGACTTCCGCCTGTTAACCGTAAAAAACTAGATTACAAAGAATTATATGTCAGACGTGCAAAACTCAAAAAAGCAATAAAAGATATTAACCAAACCGGAGAAGCAACAATTTCTCTTCAAAAGAAAGAATATCATTTTACGGAAAAGGAACGCCCTACACTTTCTACAATCAAAGGTTACTACAAAATCATGATTGATAGAAACAACGCAAAAGAAAAATATAAACGCGGGAACAACGAAGTCGCTATTGCATTTGAAAAACCGATACTTGCAAATGTTTTTAACCAGCAATTTGAGAGAGATTGGAAACACTCAGAATCCGAGTATGAAAAAATTAAAAACCGTTATTACGAATCACAAGAATCAGCCGTTGATACGGGCAGCAAACTGGACCTGGTAGGTTAGGAGGTGAGGTATGAATATTCAATCAAAAATAATTTCAACATATTATTCACCTGTTAACTACAAATCTGGAACCACAAATGTATCCAATCCTGTTTCCCCTGCCGTCAATTGTACATCACATCATAATACGACTAAACCTATTGCCTTAAACTCAATTTCTATTTACCCATATAGGCCTCTAAATATAACATTTAAAGGACAATGGTTTGAGGATAATTATATAAAAAAAGTTACAGATAAAGAGTATCAGGGAGAAGGGCTTTTAAAAGACGGCATATGGGTTGATTTTAACAAAGTAGGCTGGAAAAACCTTTCTAAAGAACCTTTGGATTGGAAAACAGCTACCGAAACAGAGTTTTATGTATTCCAGCATGCAAATGCGCTTGCAGAAACAAATGATACAACCTGGGTTAAAAGGTTTAATAAATATAATGTCAAGAAACCGCTTGCGACATCACATTCGATTGATTCAAGAGAAGTAAAAGAGCCGCCGGCCAAAAATCTTTATGAAAAACCTACCGATGATATTTCTTTTGCAACAAACCTGAAAGAATTAATGAATATGTCACGCCACAAATCTCTTGATGTTCCGATTACTGACGAGAACGGCAAATTGTGTATAGATTGCGTTGTATTTGATACGGAAACAACAGGTACAAATACTGATGATACAACAAAACCTTTAGACAAAATTATTCAGATTGGTGCAATACAGGTTAAAAACGGAAAAGTTTTACCAGAAACAGGCTACAGCCAGTTAATCAATCCTAAGATACATATTCCGGAAGGCGCATCAGCAGTGCACGGTTTGTATGATAATGATGTTAAAGATGCACCGGTTATGGAAGAAGTTTTGAAACCATTTGTAAACAATTATTTGAATAAGAAAAACGGAATAATTGTTGCATACAATTCAAAATTTGATATAAAAATGTTGAATAATGCAATAAATGAACATAATGAATTTTCAAATGACCAATTAAAACCAAAACGTTCTTATAAAGTTATCGATCCATTTATATTACAGCAGAGAATTCATCCGTATTTGGGTGCAAGGAAAAAACTCTCGGAACAGTATAAATTCTTGTTCTGTAAGAATCTGGACGATGCACATGATGCCTTTGCAGATGTAAAAGGTACTGTTGATGTTTTGAAATACGATTTATACTACTTGAGTGAAAAACGTAAAGATAAATCAAAACCTTTAACAATCAGAGATGTACTTTTATTCCAGAATGGAGTTGTTCCGCCAAACCTTGATATGCGCCTTGACCATCAAGGATGCAATGCAGATGTTAATTTTAGAACATCATACAGACTTGAATCAGTGAATGTAGATAATTATTTTACGGGATATAAAATTACTAAAGAAGGGTTAAATAAAATAAAAGACGAAATCGGAGAACGAAATGTTAATAAATTAATTGACGGAGATTTAATTGATGAAAAAATTGATTTAAAAAATAACTCCGGCTATTCTCAAAACCCTGCTGAGACAAGAATTACAAGCAAAACCGGCGGAGTCGAAAACGCTTTTTATGTAATGAAGAATAATTTTATGAAAGTTCTTGATTTCGCAGGTATTGAAGGGTATAAAGATAAACCTAAAGATGTTGTAAAATATATAATTGCAGAGAATTCAAAACAGTATATAAACGAAGACTCAATTGACTTGTGGGTAAAAAATCCAAGCCCTAAAGATATAAAAGACGGCAACGATTTACCGGTTTTTGAGATATCTAAACGGGTAATGAATGAATAATTCATAAATATTTTTATAATACAGGTAAATATATTAAACAATTGGCAACTTTTCATTTTATAATTATAATATCCGATATTCAAAGTAGGAGGTAATTATGGTTGAAAATGAAAATATTTTTGAAGAAGAACTAACAAAAAAAGCAAATCCTATTGTTAACAAATTAATCTTAATTGTTGTCTTTCTTGTGTTGCTTTTGATTCCTTTGCATTGTGTCGAAAATACTATTAACGAACGTGCTGATTACAAAAACTCGGCAATTGCAACAATAGCGGCATCTTGGGCTAAAGAACAAACGATTAGTACACCATTATTGAAGTTGAAAAATGGAGAATATCTATGTCCTACAGAGTATAATGTAAAGTCCAATATAATAACGGAATATAGAAAAAAGGGAATTTTTAAAATACCTGTTTATACGGCAGAAATAACAGCTTGGGGAACATTTACAAATCCTAAAAAGAATACTCAAGGAACTTTAGTTATGAATGTTACAGATATAAACGGAATTGTCGGTCAGCGAATTAAAAAATTAAACGGGAATCCTTTAGGAGTCGTCAATTTAGCTAATACTCCGACGAATATTCCATTTGAGGCTCATTATATTCTTAAGGGTATTAATGGTATCAGTTTTAACGCAGGAGGTAAAAATAATAATTTTACTGTTAGCGGTAATTGGAAAAACTTAAATTTTGAAGGAAATTATTTACCGTCAGAAAGAAAAATAAATAATGACGGCTATGAAACTTGCTGGAATATATCTGACAATTCAACATTAAATAATATATGTAATATTACGTTTTTAACATCGGTTGACAGTTATAGAATGACGGTTAGATGTGTAAAATATGGATTCTTATTTATAGCACTAACTTTCCTTGCATTTTTCTTATTTGAATCTGCTTCAAAAATGAAAAAAATACACCCGTTTCAATATACTTTAATCGGTATTTCTATGGTTATATTTTATATGTTACTTTTATCAATGTCAGAATTTATACCTTTTGGCTATGCTTACTTAATAGCTACAATTATGACTATAGGATTGATTAGCGGTTATACATATTTTGTACTGACAAATAAAGACAATATGATTTCAAGAACTATTACATTGATTCTTGCAGTTTTATATATTTATTTGTATACTATACTAAACTTGCAAGAATTTTCTCTTTTGATTGGTAGTTTAGGGTTATTTCTTGCAGTAGTTGCAGTAATGTACTATACAAGAAATATTGAATGGTATAAGGAATAATTATGAAAAAAATCGTTATAATATTATTCATTTGTATTTTAACAATTGATTCGGTGTTTGCACAAACAAACGGTTCAAAAACAATCAAATTTGATAACCAGATATTTACATTAAAATTCAGTGATTATTCAAAAGCAACTAAATCATATATCAATGAATATTACAAAGGAAATGAAAACGGTGATAAATGGACTGATTTGATTGGAATTTATCATATAAAATCTTATAGCAAACCATTCAATTACGCAAAAGATTTAGCTGCCGGCGCCAGCAAACAATCGCCTTTGGATGCTCAGGTTATGTATAATGAAAAAGGAAATACTGCAATAGTAAATTTTATACTTATAGGCGATACCGGAAAATCTAAATATCTTGAGCAAAATATATTTAAGATAGAAAAGGTAAAAGGCCAGTCAGGCGTAATGGCAATACAATTTGCTCATAAATACCCGCTTAATAATAAAGAAGAAGCTGATAAATTTAAAGAACAACTTCCGTATAACCAGACAAAATGGCTCAATGAAATAAACAATATTGAGATTCCAAAACTTGTTGAGCGAGATATAAAATCGTAGTAAAAAAAAAGAGTTCAAGAATTAACTTGAACTCTTTTTTCTATTATAAATTTGTACCTTTAATATATGTTGTAGTTGTTGTATAAACTGTTTTACTGGTTCCGGCAGGTAAAACATTATAACAAGATTTTATGTAGAAAATGTTACTATTTGTACGGATTATTTATAAAACAAAAGGATTCAAGAATAATTATTCTGAATCCTTTTTATTTTTAATAATACTTACGAATTATTAACTCAAAGATAATAGTGATTTTACTGAGCGTGCATTTTCACGAACTTCTTCGTCTGAATGCATATTAATTGTATCATCCAAAATCTTAATTGCTTCTGATTTATTTTCAAGATTTAAGATTTCATTAATCGTTGACATTGCAACAACAGGGCTCATGTCGTTAATACCTTTACCTTTGTTAATTATAACAACCTTTAAGGCTTCATGTATATTTTTGCGTACAAGTGCTTGAGAAGTTAATTCTCTGATTTCATCATCCTGAGAATTTGTACCTAATTCTTCTAAAACTGCAATTGATTCAACATCTTCATGTTTTCCTAATGTTTCAATAATTTTTTTAATTTTTTTATTCATTATGCAGCCTCCTTAGGTGCTTTTTTAGCAAGCTCTAATTTATTTTCTTCTATCCAGGTAGATTTCAAGTCTGCAATAGATGCTTTAGTATTAATTTCTCTCATACTTAAAACTTTTACGCCATCCTTAGCCTCTTCTTTGTGAATTTTATCCAAATGTAACGATTCGGATATTTTTTGAGAAACATTTTTACCAATTTCGTTAACTTTATGCGGCAATGCTTTAATTGCGACAATTGTATTATTAAAACCTGCTTTTACATTTCTTGCAAAATTAACAATAGGTTGTGAAATTTTGTGACCAAAATTTGATACTGCTGATACTACAGATGCAGACATCATTTTTAATTTACTGGTTTCTTTTACGGTATTAGTATTTTTTTGGAAAAGGTCAGCAAAAGTAAGTACACTGCCCTTAAAAACTTTGCCTTGAAAACTGTTGTGTTCAAATGGATTTGTTGATGTTGATTTGCGAGTAAACGGCGACGCAACTTTGTGTGCTATGTTTGCTCCTATTGCTCTTATTCCCATAGGATTATATCCTTTCTCTACTTCTAGTGTTTCACACATCTAGGATATCATAGCAAAAATTTTGGTAATCCTCATTTTAGAGGATTATTCGGGGTATACCAAAGTTTGAAATCCTGATATAGCAAAGATTATGCACTATTCAATAATAATACACGTTTCCGCTATTTGTTTATATTATAAAAAAAAATAGACTACAACATAAGTATAGTACATATACTTATTTAGTATCAATTTTTTGAAATGGATATTCAAAAAAGAACTTAAATCGATATTGAATTTTTACTCGCAACGATTTAATTGTTTTATAAAATTCAATTAGAATATTTTTCTTCGCTTTTTCAAAATGATATTTCAAATCGTTGTATAATTTTTTGCGAATTAAAAATTCTTTTTCCAATTTCATAATTCTAAATAAGTCAAGCTTTTTATAATCATTTTTCTTTGCATTATCATCATTAATCCGGTGAACAAGAAGACTATTTCTTACAAGACCTATAGTTGAAGCCGATAAATATGCTTGTACAAAAAACAAATATTCTTCATAATTTAGTCCTTTAAGAAAAGTAATATTATTTTTTTCTAAAAATTCCCGACGATAAATTTTATTAATGGGACTGGTAGAAATTTTAAACAAAAACTTATCGGTTTCACGTGGTGAAAAGCCTCTCTCATTAAAATCATCAGAGAACAAATTTAGAGAAAAATCATTATCTTCAAAGCCCATTTTTTTAGAATCTAATAATGTAACAGAGCACATTGTTATATCAGTTTCATATTCTTTTGCATTCTTAAAAAGTTTATCAATCATATCAGGTTTAGCATAATCGGCACTGTCAAAAAAACAAATATACTCTCCTCTTGCAAGATATCTGCCCTTATTCGCTGCTTGTGCTTTACCTTGATGTTCTTGAGTTACAAGTTTTACTCTGTCATCTTTTTTCATGTATTCTTCAATAATTTTTAAAGACTTGTCCGTAGAACCGTCATTAACACATACAATCTCTATATCATCAAAAGTTTGTGCCAAAAAGCTGTCAAGACACTGTCTTAAACAACCTTCTGTATTATAAACCGGCAGAATTATAGAAACTCTCGGCGGTTTTATTGAATCAGTAACTATCATATCTCAACTCCTTAATATTAATTATCCACATATTTGTTAAATTAAAAAATATGTAACATTTTGTTAATAGAACTAGCAAATTTTTTATTTGATATGTATTAAACCAAAGGAAAGGATAAAATAATGAACATTCCCCACAATAATTTAAATAATTTTCATTTAAAAGACAAAGTAAAACCTGCTGCAAAATTTGTTGTTAACAAATCCTGGGCACTTGCTAAAAAAATTGTACCTGGTATTGTTATGATGACCTGTTCTTTTACCATTGGGCATATGATGAATTCCGGCAAAAACAGACCTATTGATCCAAGGATGGATGCCAACTGGGCTTATAATGCAGGACAGCAACGTATTAGAGATAGTTTAAAAATAGTTGAACTTGAACAAAAAATTGCTGCAGATTCTATGAAAATTTATCATTTAACCAAAAAGGCGGGTTTAGATAAAGCTATTACGAAATAATCTCACCGATTAAATCATACTCATAACAATCCGTTATTTTTACCTGTTCAATATCGCCCGGAACAATTGGTTTATCTGTTTTTATATATACAACTCCATCAACCTCAGGAGCATCATACTGGCTTCTTGCAATAACCATACCATCATCCGTATAACTTTCAATGATACAATCAAGAGTTTTTCCTATAAAACTTTCATTAACTTCTTTGGAAATACCTTGTTGCAGTACCATAAGTTTTTTATACCTCTCATTCATTATTTTTTTAGAAACAAGCGGTTTCAATTTATATGAAGGCGTACCTTTTTCTCTTGAATATTTAAAAACGCCCATCTTATTAAATTTCATATCTTTAACAAAATTATAAAGATGTTCAAATTCTTCTTCTGTTTCACCCGGATATCCGACAATAAAAGCAGTTCTTATTGCAACATTAGGAATACGTTGTCTTATATTTTGAACAAGTTTTCTATAATCAAAAGCCGGACGATTCATTGATTTTAACATATCAGGGTGAGAGTGCTGCAAAGGTATATCTACATATTTTACAACTTTATCTAGTTTTGCAATCGTATCTAGCAAGTCATCTGTCATCATGGTTGGATACGCATACATAATTCTTATCCAACAAAGATTTTCAATATCATTTAATCTTTCTAACAATTCTTTTAGCATTGGCTTACCATACAAATCAACACCATAATATGTTGTATCCTGTGCAATAAGTATAATTTCATTTACACCTTTTGCAACAAGTAATTTGGCTTCATCAACTATATGTTCTATTGTTCTGGAATGGTAATCTCCTCTTAAATAAGGAATTATACAGTATCCGCAGCGATAATTACAGCCGTCTGCTATTTTCAAATAAGAACTTGCCCCAACTGTAATTTGCTGGCGTTTTATATTTTCAGGATAAATATAGTCAGGTCTATCAGCAACATCGTTTATAAACCCTTTATCAATTCCTTTAATAACATCAACTAATTTTTCAATATCAGTCGGCCCAATCATGCCGGCAATTTCAGGAATAGCTTCTTTAAGTTCTTCTTTATGTTTTTGAGCAAGACATCCGGCAACAATAACTTTTTTCCCGTTTTCGGCCATTTCCAAGATAGAATGAATTGATTCTCTTTCAGCATCATTAATAAATGAACATGTATTTACTATAACAATATCAGATTCATTCTCATCAAGAGTAATTTCATACCCGTTCTGAGTAAGAAATCCCAGCATAAGCTCTGAATCAACCAAATTTTTTGCACAACCGTGACTTACTAATGCTATCTTTTTCATAGTTATTAATTTAACATAAACAAAGGGAAATAATAGCAGCCCAAAATTTTTGTTTAATCTTATTTTATATATTCACTCTGGAATTTAAATGCTTCAAATGTATTGGAAAAATAATCTTCACTTAAGCCGGCTTTTCGTTTTAATGATTTTAAAAATTCTTGTTTATCCGGCAGCTGTTCCCATACAGACGGCAGGTAAACCGCTTGATATACTCCATCTTTTATTATAAGACCGTCTTTAAACTGTTCAATTTGTTCAAGCAAGTTTTTCTCACTTGCAAAGCTTATACTTTCAGGTTGAGAAAGTAAGGAAACAGCAATTGATAAGTATTCAAACTCACTTCTTTCTAAAGGTCTAAATCTTGGGTCCTTGAATGCTGCTGCTTTCGCATTGTATATTAAATCTTCTTTAAGAGTTCTATGCGCAAGAATAGAGCCAATACATCCTCTTAACTGTTTACGTATTTCTAGAGTTACAAAAGTCGCAATTTTTTCATCAAATAGAGGCGGTAAATGTAAATGTGATAAACTTCCGTAATTTGTTCTGTTTAATTCGCCCAGAATAACTTCCCGGCATATTCTCAAGATTTTTCCGGAATAATATTTTTTCAAAAATTCATTTACAGTCCCTTCATACAAAAACCAGCTTCCATACCCGACAACTCGTGATGTATCTCCGGATACTGCAGATGAATTCATCAGACCATTTCTTATTAACGAAAATTTATTTTGAGCAGCGAATTCTGTTAAAGCACATATACTAAGTGCACCACATGCTTGTTTGTAATTAAACTGTGTAACATCTCCCGATTCTATCATTTCTGCAGTCATTAAATCCATTTTTTGAGCCTCTTTGTCTTTTAAAAAATGACTCAAATCGGAAGAAATAATAAATCCGATATTTTTATCATCCCAATAATGTTGTATGATTTTTAAAATAGAATTTGTATCTGAGCGTCCGACAAGAACCGGAACAATATTTACCTCTTCAAAGAGTTTCCTTATAAAAGGAAGTTGTATTTCAATAGAATGTTCATCTTCAAATGCTTCATTATAGCAGCCGACAAAAAATCTGTCATTTAATTCCTTATTTATCCTCTGATTGACTTTTAAGTTGCCAAAAGGTGTTTCCCATTCGCTATATGAGGCTATACACAAATTATCAAAAGGTACACGATGCGCAGGGGCAAAAATAAAGAGTGTTTGTAAGGTTTTATCTAATTGTTTTAATCCCTCATATGCAAGCCGGCCGGAAAAATTTATTCCTGCATGAGGTACGATAACGGCACGACTTTTATATTCATAATAATTCTTGGAATCGTATTTAAAACGCTCTATATACTTTTCTAATTCTCCGGCTCCTGCTGGATAAAAAATTCCTGCTACACCAGGTGATTTTATTTTACTCATATAAGCATTATAATACATTTTATGAAATATCAAAAGAGGTTAGAAAATAACAAAATTCAATGTTTAATTTGCCCTCGTTATTGTTCTTTAAACGAAGGGCAGAGCGGTTTTTGCTCTGTTCGAAAAAATATCGGAGGAAATATTGAACTTGAGACCTACGGTTATAATACCGGCATGGCAATAGATCCTGTCGAAAAGAAGCCATTGTACCATTTTTATCCGGAAAGCCGTGTATTGTCATTTGGTACAAACGGATGTATTATGGGATGCCAATTTTGCCAGAATTGGCATATTACAAAGGTTAAACCAAACTATAACCGGCTTTTTAAAGTATCTCCGAAAGATATTGTCAGGTATGCTATAGAATACAATTGTAAATCAATAGCATTTACGTATAATGACCCAATTGCATTTTTTGAATACGCCATTGATACAGCAAAACTCTGCAGAAAGTATGGAATTAAAACCATTGCGGTTACATCAGGCTTTATAAATCCTGAACCGGCAAAAGAGTTTTTTAGTTATATGGATGCTGCAAATATCGATTTAAAAGGGTTTACTAAAAATTTTTATAAAAAGAACTGCCTTGCAAAACTTGAACCCGTCCTTGATACAATAAAATATGTAAAACATAATACTGACTGCTGGCTTGAATTGACTACACTATTGATAGACGGTGAAAATTCTTCCAATGAAGAGATTGAAAAGGAATGCGAATGGATTCTTAAAAATCTTGGAGATAGTGTTCCGATACATTTTAGTGCATTTCATCCGAGTTACAAAAAAATGGACAAAAATCCGACCCAAATTGAAACTCTTATGCGCAGCTATAATATTGCAAAAAACAAAGGTCTAAAATATGTTTATACCGGAAATATTCCGCATCCTGAAAGTTCTGCAACCTATTGTTCAAACTGCGGTAGAGCTGTTATCAAAAGAGCAGGATATAAAATTCTTGAAAATAATCTGAACGGGAATAAGTGTAAATATTGCGGCAATATTTGTGACGGCTGGTTTGAATAAATTTTTCAGATATAATATTAATCATGAAAAAGAAAATTCTAGCCAATATCGCATTATTTTTGACTGCCTTAACCTGGGGTCTTTCTTTTGTTGCGCAAAGAGCCGGCATGGATTATGTAGGCCCGTTTACGTTTAATGCGGTAAGAAGTATAATCGGCGGTTTCAGTTTGTTACCTGTAATTTCTATTGTAAAACTTATTCAAGAAGATACAAGAACAAAAGAAGTACGTTTTGAACAGCGTGTTACTCTTGCCAAAGCCGGAATATTGTGTGGGATTGCGTTATTTCTTGCGATGAGTATTCAGCAGTACTGTATGCTGTATTCTCCTGCCGGAAAAGCCGGATTTATTACCGCTTTGTACATTATTTATGTACCGTTGATTTCTATGCTGTTTTTAGGGCAGAAACTATCCAATAATGTTAAAATCAGTGTTGTTATAGCTGTAATCGGTCTGTATCTGTTATGTTTTAAAGAAAGTACAGGCGGATTCAGCCATTATGATATCTGGCTGTTGGTCGGTGCATTTTTCTACGGGGTTCATATTCTTGTTGTAAACTATTTTTCAGATAAAGTTAATGCTGTAAAAACCTCTTGCGTACAATTTTTTGTAGTGGGCTTGTTATCAATCCCGCTGATGTTTTTATATGAAACACCAACCTGGTCATCAATTGTCGCATGCAAAGTTCCGATTCTTTATGCCGGAATTTTAACCTGCGGGGTTGCATATACTCTGCAGATATTCGGACAAAAATACACCGCACCTGTTATTGCATCATTGATTCTTTGTTTGGAATCTGTATTTGCAGTTGTCGGGGGAACGATTATACTTCATGAAACAATGACCTTGAGAGAAATTTTGGGTTGTGTTCTTATGATATCAGCCGTTATTTTGTCTGAATTGAAATTTACTTCTCCGAAAGAAGTTTTACAACCTCTTCCGCAAGAAGAAGAGCAGACTGCGGGTTCTGTCCGGTAACAAGTTTTTCATCAACACACACGTGTTCTGCCCAAGATGCAGAATCTTCAAATAAGGCTCCTAATTCTCTAAGACGTGTTTCTAAAAGAAAAGGAACATCTTCTTCGTGTTTTACGATTTTTTCTTCTTTATTAGTAAAACAGGTTACTTTTTTATCTTTAAGGATAGAAATCCCGTTTTTATCTTTTGCAAGAACAAGCCCTGCAGGGCCGTGACATACTGCACTAATTATTTTATCGTTGTTATAAAAATATTCAACAATCTCTTGAACCAATACATCATTTGCTAAATCAAACATAGGTCCGTGCCCGCCCGGGATAAACAGAGCATCATATTCTTTGTAATTAATTTCTGACAATGGAGTTGTATTTCTCAGAATTTTTATACACTTATCCCATTCTTCAGGGTTAGAGCAGGACATACTGTTTTCATCTACAGGGGATAAACCGCCCAGAGGACTTGCGGTTGTAATTTCATATCCGGTTGCTTCAAATACCAGATACGGTGCAGCAAATTCTTCAAGCCAAACACCTGTTTCCTGCATTGTATCGTTTTCGCTGCCTGAAAAATTAGTTGTTATTATTAAAACTTTTTTAGTCATGTTATCTCTCCTTTTATATAGAGTATTAAATAATTATTTTTTTTATTGAATAGATTATATGGGGAATATAATGTTACCCGGTTAGTTAATAGATTCTGCGGATTAAATTCATATTATAATCTTATGCTATTTAAGAAAATAATATTAATTGCTGCATTATTAACTGCACCTGTTTGGGCGGATGATATACAGATATATAGTTTTGATGAATTAATAAACTCAAATCCTTCAAGCGGCGATATTTTAAATATTAGAAATAATTTGACCTCCGATGAGTCAATTAATAACAGTTTTATGAATTTAGATTTGACATTTGAAGGAAATAATTATTCAATAAACGGCAGAAATTCGTTCAGCGGTTTTATTTTTAATCAAGATACCCAGTTCAATACAATTAGTATGTTGAATTGCAGGGGGCAAAGGTACAGTGCTTCAAGTTTTGCAGGAGCAATCTTCAATAACGCAGGCGAATTAAATGTTTCAAATTCCGCATTTATAGATAATTTTGTAGATTCGGCAGGGCTTAATTTTGGCGTTGCAGGTGCAATATATAACCTTAATGACGGCGAAGTAAATATTGATTCAACCCTATTCAGCGGCAACCACACTAACGGGGCATCTTCTTACGGCGGAGCATTGGCAAACGGATACCAGAGTAACACTGCCACAATGACAATTAATAATTCCGTATTTGATAATAATTATTCGTCAGGTTCTGCAATTCCTTATGGCGGAGCTATTTATAACAGCGGGAATATAGAAATAAAAAATACTCTGTTTAACAATAACTACGCACAAGGAGAAGACGGTTCATTTATTTATGGCGGTACTATTTATAATATCGGAAATATGAATATTGATAACTCGTCCATAAATAATAGCAGCGTACGAGGTGATGATTATTCCTATGCATTTGGCGGTGCAATATTTAACAATGCAGCTCTAAACATAAATAATACTACAATCTCAAATAACACGGCAGATTCCGATTTTTATGCCAATGGAGGAGCTATCTACAACAATATTGACGGTGTTACAACAATAAGTAATTCAACAATAGAAAATAATCGTGTTTCAGGCAATGTCCAAATCGGAGAAGGCGGCGGAATATATAACGGCGGCAAACTCTACATTGATAATTCCACATTCCAAAACAATTTTGATAAATCCGGAGAAAAAAACGATATCTATAATGCACAAAATGCAGAGATTGAATTTAATTCCGGCGGTACAACAAGTATTCTAAGCGGCATAAGCGGACTTGGCACAATAACAAAAAAAGATTCGGGGATACTGAATCTTGGCGGTATAAACAATAACTATACCGGAAATTTTAATTTTGAAGGCGGAACGGTTAATCTTCTGGCTGATACAACATACTTCAACGCTCAAAACACATCTTTTTCTAACGGAGTAAATTTTAATACACAAAACGGCGTAATTGATAATATAAACTTCGGGAACCTGAACGTATCAGGAACTGCAAATATTTATCCTGACGTAACTCTGAATACGAATACAATGGATACAATTTCAGCATCATCGTATTCAGGCGGAAACCTGTTTGTCCCGAACCTTGCAATTGAAGGAGTTCCAAAAGCTCCAAATATATCAATTCCTTTTGCGGATACGGTTTTAAAAGATTATGTTCAATACAATCCGACAACACTTCAAACACCTATTTACAATTACCGTGTAAGTTATGATTCCGGAGATGGTGATTTTGATTTTACAAGAGGCGGGTTTAATCCGTCAATACTTTCAGGTGAAGTTGCAGCACAATTGGGCGGATATTTAACCTTGTTGGACACCCATAAAAATATTTTTTCAAACCTTGATATGGTTATGATTATGCCGCCTGATGAAAAAATTGCATTTGAATTAAAAAACAGATGTGCAAGTTCAAATAACCTTGTTTCTTTATCCCCTCTCATCATGCCGGAACAACGAAGCGGAATATGGTTTAAGCCGTATTCAATATTTGAATCCGTACCTTTAAAAAACGGGCCTAAAGTTTCAAATGTCAGTTACGGCAGCATATTTGGCGGTGAAAGTTCATTAAGAGAGTTAAAAAACGGCTGGTACAATATTTATGGCGGATACGCATCTTATAACGGTTCGCATCAAGCGTATGACGGAATCGGAATTTATAATAACGGCGGGCTGATAGGTGCAGACACTGTATTTTATAAAGGCAAATTCTTTTCTGCCTGGACGGCTAGTGTTGGAGCAAATGTGGGTGAAGCATCAAGTAATTTTGGACGGGATGAATTTGGAATGCTGTTGGCAGGTGTTGCAGAAAAAACAGGATACAATTTTACGATTCCGAATAAAAAACTTATTATTCAACCGAGTCTTTTGATGTCTTATTCTTTTGTAAACACATTCAACTATCATACAGCCTCAAATGTCGGTATTAATACTGAACCGTTACATGCAATTCATATAGAGCCGCAGTTGAAACTTATCGGGAATTTTAAGAATTTCTGGCAGCCGTATATAGCAGTTTCTATGGTGTGGAATATTATTGACCAGGCAAGATTTCAGGCGGATGATGTCTTTTTGCCGGACTTATCGGTTAAACCTTTTGTTCAATACGGTGTCGGAATACAAAAACGCTGGGGAGACAGACTAACCGGATTTTTAGAAGCAATGATTAGAAACGGAGGCAGGCAGGGTATTGCGCTCCAGATGGGATTCCGTTTCAGCATATAAAATCAAACGGTTACTTTTCTATTTTCACGTACTGTATTTTGCGCTTTTTTAGCAATTTTAAACAGATTCATATAATATCCGAATCCGACGATAGAAGCCCCCGTAACCCATGCAGCAGGGCCGGCATAAAATACGCTGTAGTATCCCCATTTATCGGCAAAGAATATGGCGATAGCACATCGCATAACAAGTTCAACAATGCTTGCCCACAGCGGAATAACTGCTTCACTCATTCCCTGCAGAGCATTTCTGTGTATAAAAATCTGACCGAGAAAGAAATAGAACAAAGCACTAATCATAAGGTAACTTTTTGCAAGCTCCAGAATATGGTGTTCTCCGTATCCTAAAAATATTGCGACTAAATCGTAACCCCAAGCATGCATAATTATTCCCATCCCAATACTTATCAAAAGACAGATTATTGAGGATTTTTTGACTCCGTCATGGATTCTGCCGAATTTGTTTGCTCCATAGTTTTGTGCTACATAGGCTGCAATTGCAACACCAAAAGACATCATAGGCATTGTCGCAATTTGTTCTATTCTTAATGCGGCAGTCATCGCTGCAATAATGTCAGGACCAAAACTATTGCAGACACTTTGTATAACAAGTATTCCGATTCCGATTATCGAAAACTGCAATGCCATCGGAAGCCCGACATTTAAGTGTTCCATAATAAAATTTTTCTCTTCCTGATTTAAAGAAAATTTCCAGTCGGATTTTTTCAAATGCAGAATCGGGAATTTTAATTTTACGTATACAACGCATAAGAGTGCTGCAACCAGCTGGGATATTACAACAGCAATTGCAGAACCCGGAACGCCCATATTGAATTTTAGAATGAATAAAAGGGCAAGGAATATATTTAGAATAGATGCAAATATCAGAAAATATAAAGGTGTTTTGCTATCCCCCAATGCTCGTATTACACTTGCAAGAAGGTTGTATAATGTAACAACAAGCAGCCCTGCAACAACAATCATAATATAAGAATAAGCATCTTTATATATTTCTTTCGGAACATTCATCCAGTAAAGAAATTTATCCATAAAGAATGTAAGAGATAAGGTGAAAGCAAGTGTAAATATTGTGCTGAGAATGGTTGAAATAGTAACGGAACGTCTTACACCGGTTTCATCCTGAGCCCCGAAACGCTGACCTGTAACAACCGCAAAACCGTTGGTCATACCGACAAGTACGAAGGTTAGAAAAAAGAATATCGGAGAAATTGCTCCGACTGCTGCAAGAGCGTTTGTCCCTAATGTCCTGCCTACGATAACAATATCGGCTATATTATATAATTGTTGGAATATATTCCCAATTAAAAGCGGAACCGAAAACCAGAATATCAGTTTTAAAGGCTCCCCTTTTGTCATATCATTTATCATTGTAAAACCTTATTGCTATTTAATAAGAATATTGTACACCATACAAATATTTTTACCACTTTTAATCAATTAGATTATATTTCCCGGATTCATTTTTTCAAATATATAAAAATCAGAGAAAGATGTTTCATTAGGTTTATTTAAATCATATGGATATTTATTTGGAATAATATTTAATAATTTCCAATTAGGCTGATTTTTTTCAACCCAATCGGTAAATTTTCTATGTTTTACATGAATACAATGTTCCTCATTTTTATTAGAAGCATATATAATGACATACTTAGAAGCGGAGTTAAATAAACGATTCATATATGTTTCAAAAACATTATTCTCAACCAAATGAAAAATCACATCAAGAGAAAGAGTTAATTCAGCCTTTTCTCCTGTATATTCTGTCATATTCTTGAATTTATAATCTTTATGATTCCTGAATTTTCTTTTACAGTAATCAAGAATTGTATCAGAAACATCAAATCCTGTATAATTTTTCACATTGAATAATTCAAGCTGGTTTCCGTCACCGCAGCCAAATTCAATTATACTGTTAATATAATGTTCTTTAACAAAATTATTAATAACATCTGCTTTAAATTCTGCCAGTAAACCATAACTTCCGGCACCTGAATTACCTTGATTTTTATACCGATTTTCCCAGTATTTCGCAGAATCAAAATTTATATTTGTAACTATAAAATCCAAGCCCGAATCCAAGTCCGTATCAGATACATAAAAATCATTAACCGAAAATTCTTTTTTATAATCAATATCAGTTTTTATATTTTTTCTAATACCTTTAAAATCAGTACGTTTATCAGCAACTCTATCGTATTCTATATCCAAAATTTCTTGTTTTGATGTAACACTTAGAATTTTAAAATTATCAAAAACTTTGGATATTTCTCTTTGAAGTGTTTTTGAATCATATTCTCTTAAATGCTCTTCATTCCAAGGTTTTTGTTTTGGTGCAAGTCTATGCGTTCTGGATGGTGTAGATATTATAAATACTCCATCGTCCTTTAAAACTCGTTTAATTTCTTTTAAATATAGTTTTACATCTTTAACATGTTCTATTACCTGCAAAGATACAACCGCATCAAAAAAGTTATCAGGATAGTTAAGTTTTTTCCCGGGATAAGATTTAAATGTACAATTATCAAGTTTATATATTGCCTTTGCTTTTTTTATTGCATCTTCTGAAATATCAATTGCTTCCACGTACTTAAAGTGTTTGGCAAGATATGACGTCCCATATCCGTCGCCACAGCCTATTTCAAGTACTGACGAATTTCGATTAATTTGTTTAGTAACATAATCATATGCAAATTTATGATCCAAAAATAGAATATAATTATAAATATTATCATTATATAACTCAAATACATAATGATAATCACGGAGTTTATCTTTTATTTCCGGATAAGTTTCCAATACATTTTTTAATTGTAAATCATTCCCCCCTTTCATGTTGACATGATAGAGAGTATGCTCTGTAGTTAATCCCAAATCTCTTTTAGGATTTGTATAGATTATTTCATTAATAGGATGTTTTAGTACTCTAATTTTTGTATTGTTTAAAACGGCCATTGCCCAGAACCAAATATCATCTGCATTTGGCGCTAACCACATAAATGTTTTCTGTTCAAAAACATCCGGATGCAAAGATTTTGGAGGATATAATATTCCACCGCAGCCTACAGCAACATTAATAAAATCTGCCGTATTATCGTTTATTGAACGTTCCCAACTCATATATGATTTTATATTTCGTCCTTCAAACGTAATTTTATGAGCGTTATGGCAATAAATATAACTTGAATCATCTAAATACGCTTTATACAATTTTTCAAGCCAATTTGCCGGATAAAAAATATCATCGTCAGCGGTAACAATTACATCATCGGGATATTCTTTTAGAGCAGGAATAAGTTTTTTATAGGATTTTATATTCTTTCCGCACCATTTTATTTCTAGCCCAAATTTTTGCAAATGAAGAACTTTTTTAGGTATATCTTTTTCTTTATTTGGAAATTCTTCCTCTGAAAGCCATAAAATTAATTTGTCAGGCTTTATTGTCTGAGTCAATAACGAATACAAGCAATAATGAATATCATACATACGTTCAGGATATGAAGTCAAAGAAACAATTAATTTCTGATTTCTAGGAGTTTCTGTAACCCCTTTTTGAGATAAAAGTTCAATTTCGTTTTCTATTTTGGCAGTATTAATACCGCCTGATATAACCTTATTAATTTTATTAAGCTGTTTTTGTAAAAAATTCAATTTTGATTCCAAAAACTTATAATCTTCTGACAATTTTTTATACTTGTTTTCAAATTTGAACTTTATTCCCAATATAGTAATTATTTTTTTGTAATGAAAATTTTTAATTGAAAATAAATTACTTAAAAAATTACCGGTTCTATTACTCATTGTAAGCGAATTATACTTAAAGCTTAAATTAACTAATGGTATAATTTTTGAACTTTTGATTGTACGACTTAATTCTGAAATAATTGAATAATAATTTTGAACTGCAACAACTATATAATCAACACTGTATTCCGATAATTTTGAAAACGGGATTATTGGAATTCCCATAATATCTTTCCCTTCATCAGTAATAGAGAATTTTTTATCGCAAATACCGACTATATTAAAACTTGATAAATCATATTCTTCTTGAATAGTTTTAAATAAAAGCCCACAACCATATATAATTATTTTTTTATCACCGATAATTTGTTGTAAGTTTTCAATTTGATAATGAAACATATTGTCTTGCAGGAACTTATTTAAATTATTCATGATACTACCTCATTTCAGAATGTTAGAATATGGTTTTAGAATACCATAAAATGAACCTTTCTGAACAGTTTGAAATATTTATGTTACAATTCTCATTAGGAGGATAAATGGTTTCATTAGTCGACTTACATGTACATAGCAGCTATTCTGACGGCAGTAATTCAATTGAAGAACTTATCAAAAATATAAAAACAGCCGGTATCAAAATGTTCGCACTAACTGATCACGATACAATAGAAGGTGCAATAAAAATAGAAAAAATTATACCTTCTGATATTAAATTTATCAGAGGAGTTGAATTAACCTGCAAAACCAGAGATATCAAATGCCATATACTGGGATATAATTATCGTTCTGATGATAAAACTTTACACTCTCTTATACTAAAAGGAAAAGATTTACGCCGTCAAAAACTGGAAACAAGAATAAAATATTTAAAAGAGGTCTGGAATATTGAATTAACCAAAGAAGAACTTGATTGGCTTTATTCAAGGCCAAGTGTTGTAAAAACTCATTTTGCTAATATTTTAGTAAATAGAGGCTTAGCAAATGATAATTTATCTGCGATGAAAAAATATCTTGATGGCTGCAAAACCGGCAATACCCGTTTTGATGGAGAAGATGCCATTAAAATAATTTTAAATGCAGGAGGAATTCCGGTCTGGGCACACCCGTTGGGAGGTGAAGGAGAAAAACACTTAAATAAGGATGAATTCCTTCCAAAATTAGAAACTATGATTGAATGCGGTATAAAAGGATTAGAATGTTTTTATTCCAGATATAATAAAAATGAAATACAGTTTTTATTAAATTGTGCTGAAAAATACAATCTATTAATTAGCGGAGGAAGTGATTATCACGGAAGCAATAAACAAAATATTACCCTCGGCAAATTGAATATTGATAACTATCCTATTGATATTAATAAATTAACGCTGGTTAATTTTCTTAATGTCCAATAAACTATATTCCATATTTTCAAAAATTGAATTTGCCAGTTTAAAAAAAAAGTGATATACTGAAACAAGTAATTAGGCGGCTTATGAATAAATTTATTAAACAATTTAATCATTTTCTTTTTGAGTTTAATCCCGTTACGGATATAAACCAGCCTCCTTGTATATATAATTTAAACAGCCGTAAGTTCTAATTTATCGACAAGCCGATTAAATAAAATTATTCGGAAGTACTGATTAACAGGACGCAGCACTTATACGGTATTAGAAAGAGGTTCCCAATGAAAGCACTTGAAGAATTTAGAGAAAAAATCATTAACAAAGAAAAAATTCATTTGATAATTGATTACAACAATAGAATTTCACCATATATAAGAACCAGCACATCATATTTTTTCTCTCCGACATTCAAAAGGATTATAGAAAATCTAGCAAAAAAAGAATTTATAACTGTTAGTATATTAACAGACCAAAATATAAAAAATTTCAAGTCAGAATTTCCGGTATCTACTGATAACATTGATTTGTATGGGGTTTTGGGTGCTGAAGTTGAAATACAAAATAATAAAGAAATAAAAGCTGATAATTCCATAAAAAAAGAATTGAAAAAAATATATAATAACCTTGTAAAAGAGTTTTCAGAAAATAAAAAATTAATCCTGGAATATCAAGACTGGTCTATCGTAATAAATACCAAAGGGTTATCAAAAGAAGATTTAAAACCAATAAAAAAAGCAGTAAAAAGTATTATTACACAATCTAAATTTCAAGAAAATATCGAATTATCTGAAGAGGAAAATAAGATAACTATACATATTATAGAATTTGAACTTAATAATTTACTAAAAAAACTTATATCTGAATATCAGGATTATTCAATAATTTATATCGGCAAAGATGAATCAACATTCAAATTTCTAAAAAAACAATGTGATACAATAAAAGTTATCCTGCCTGGCGACTCTTTAGAGTCTAAAGCGGATTTAGTTGTTTTTCGTTCCAAATTTGAAGAATTTTTATCCGATACAAATAATTTATACCTATAAAAAAGAGGCTTTAGATAAGCCCCTGGTGTACAGTTTACACAGTATAATAAGTTAACGATTAAAGTATAAATAAAATTATTTTGCAGCTTTTTTCTTATTAGAAGAAAGCTTCTTTATTTGATTTAAATACCTGTCACATTGAGCTTCTTTGTTATATCCAAGCAGCGTACCTAATATAAAATCCTGTTCAGGAGATAGTTCACTTAATTTTTTATGAATAAAAGTTTTTACAACTTCTATACATTTTTTAGCCCCGAAGAAAACATTTATCTTATTCTTATCAACATCTTGTATTGCATAGTCAATTTTTTCATGGTTTAAACGATTTTCTATAGGCTTTCTATATATACTTTTTTCTGTCGTTAATATTAAACTGCGTATCCCTTTTTTATATTCATAAATATGGTGATGAAATACTTTTAAATCCGCAGCTTGCTGTCTTACAGATGAAATGGGTATCGGATTCATATTAACCATATTCTAAAGATCTCCTAAATGTTTGACTTGCCTAACAAATTTAGTTTAGCATTTTTTGTTAGGTATGTCAAACATTTTAATTAATTATTTTGATAAAAATTATTATACCCTTCAATATAAGCATCTCTCATTGCTTTTGCAAATTTTTTCGGGTGTTTCCAATATGATGAATGAGCCATTACAAATGTTGCAGGACTTTTTACATCAGATTTGTTATAAATAAACCCACGTGAATTGTCTGAGAAATTTAAATTATTCATGTTTTGCATTTCATCTGCTGTATAATTTTGAGAAACAGGGAACCCAATCGGATCATCCGCAAAATTTACCGTTAAGAAAAACATATTACTATTTTTCATATATTCAAACAGTACCTTGTTGTATTTATTAATTGCAATATTAGGGTCTTTTATATCAGAATAAAAAAGAACCAGCGGACTGCCGAAATTGACAACTCCCAATACTTCATCCTGCGGTGCACATACTAAGTCAGTATACTTATCAAGGTTTTCATAGGCTTCTTTTAGTCTATTCAGAGAACTTGCCCCTACAAATTTCCCGTCAGCGGTATAAAGAGCAAACCCTGATTCTGTAATCGCATCCAGACAGGTTGGTTTAATTTTATGCTCTTGGTAAAACTTGTCAATTCTTCCGTTATTTGTTAATTCCATACGTTTAATCAGGTGTTCATGAGTTATACACGGAAGTTTATGTATCAAATATTCGTAAGTAATAAAACTACCTGCACTATGTCCTGAAAGAATAACTTTTTCACCGTTTTTGTGTGCTTTCATTACATACCGGTGAAGATTATTTACTACACAATGCATATGGTATGATTTTTGAACCCAGATGGCATCATGCATACAATGAAATAAAAGGCCTCTAACAGATTGTGCGAGCTTTGGGCTAATCATTTTCATTGACAACAAACAACTATTTACATTATTTAAATCTTCCTGCGACTGGTATCCCCAGAAAAACACATAAGGCTTTTCAGAAATTGTATATTCCCCGTTTTTAAGAAGATGTTCATTTATAAAATCGGATGCTTCAAATATAGATTTTACATATTCCTGAGTATTATTCATCCCTGTTGTAAATGCAACCTTATCATTAACAGTATTTGCATTGGAACCATTCAGATAAATAAATTTTATTGGTGTTGCAGCGTTTGTTATAGTTCCTATAAATACTGTTAATAAAACTAACAGGAATTTTTTCATAATGTCTACATCCTTTCAGGAGCAGTTACTCCCAGTATATCAAGAGCGTTCTTAAGAACAGTTTTTATTGAATATACTAATGCTACTCTTGATTTCATCAAATCTCTATCATCAGTAATAACTCTATTTGAGTTGTAGAATGAATGAAATTCTCCGGCAAGTTCCTGAACATAACGGCATACGGTATAAACTGTTCTGTTTTGTGCGGATGCTTCAATCATAGATTTGTATTCTTCAAGTTTCAAGATTAGTTTTTTAGCTGTTGGTATAGCTTTTTCCATTGCATTATAATCAATCGTTGAAATTGCATTTTTATATTCTTCATCAGTCATCGGAGCCGGTAATTTTTCACCGGTTTCAGTATTAAGTTTTTCTTTTACAAGATTTCTTAAGATTGAACAAACTCTGGCATGTGCGTATTGAACATAGAATACAGGGTTTTCATCAGATGCTGTTTTTGCAAGTTCTATATCAAAATCCAATGTTGTATCAATATTTCTCATGCACATCCAGAATCTTGTTGCATCAATACCGACTTCATCAATAAGTTCTTCTAATGTAACCATATTACGGCGTTTACCCATACGAACTTCTTCACCGTTGATAACGAGATTTACAAGCTGTCCTAACAGAACTTCAAGTTTATTCGGGTCATAGCCGAGAGCTTCAATAGATGCTTTTACTCTGGGAACATAACCGTGATGATCTGCCCCCCAGATATTAATCAGTCTATCGAATCCTCTTTCAAGTTTGTCAATATGATATGCAATATCTGCTGTCAGATAAGTGTTAGAACCGTCTGCTTTTTTGATAACTCTGTCCTGATCATCACCGTATTCAGAGGATTTAAACCATACAGCTCCTTCTTTTTCATAAAGTTTTCCGCTGTCTTGTAATTTTTTATAGCATACATCAACTTTCCCTGATTTATGCAAGTCAAGTTCTGAATAGAATTTGTCAAAATGAACACGGAATTTTTCAAGTAATTCTTTTTGAACATTTTCCATATAATTTTTTGCATAATCTGATAATACGTTTATATCCTCTGTCGGCTGATTTTCTTCAAGGAATTTCTTTGCAACAGGTACTAAGTATTCTCCTGCGTAATAATTTTTTCTTTCTTCCTCATCTTGAGGGAAATCAACATTTTCTCCGAGTTCCTGTTTAACACGAATTAAAAGAGAGCGACCCAGTTTTTGGATTTGAGAACCGGCATCATTAATATAAAATTCTTGAAAAACATCATATCCGTAGAATTTTAAAAGGTTTGCAAGTGCGCTTCCCATAGCAGCCCATCTACCATGACCGATATGGAAAGGCCCTGTCGGATTTGCGGAAACGTATTCAAGAATAATTTTTTCAGGAGTCACATTTTCTCCTTTTCCGTAGCTTTCTTTTTTATCAAGAATTTCTTGAATTACATCCGCAAGCATTTTGTTAGATAGTTTAAAATTAATAAAACCGCCGACAACAGATGTTTCATATTCTTTGTCTTTAAGGTTTTCAACAATTGCGTTGGCAATCATTGGAGGTGCAATTTTAGCCTGACGTGCAAGTGATGATACGTTTACGGCAAAATCGCCAAAATCAGGATTTTTAGGCTTTTCAATTGTTAAAGAACCTTTTGTATATTCTTCCATACTTCCGAGTTTTTTTTCTTCGACAGCCTTGATTATTGCATTTTCTACATCTGTTAATAATACGTTTTTATACATTTTTACCTCTTTAATAATATCTTCCAGTGGTATAATTATATCGCAAAAAGATGTTTCGTGTATAATGAAATTATGATAAATATTGAAAGCATAGTAGACCGCTTGCGGGAAATAATAGATGATGAGAATCTAAAGCAATTAAAAGAAACTTTAGACGGATATCATGCTGCAGATTTGACGGATATATTTGCAGAACTTAATCCCAAAGAACGTCTTGCCTGTTTCAAACAGCTGGACGAAGAAAAAGCAGCGGATTTACTTGAATACCTGCCTCCTCAGCTTCAGGTTGAACTTTTGGGTGAAGTTGATGAAGAGTATGCATCACGCTTGATTGCTAAAATGCCTCACGACGAAGCGGCAGACGTTCTCGGCGATATGGAAGAAGATGATACGGAATCTTATCTTGACAAACTTCCGCATAAGTTTTCATCTGAAGTCAGAGAACTGTTGACCTACAACGAAGAATCTGCCGGCGGGATTATGAACCCTCTTGTATTAACTGTTTCTACCGATATGGATGTTGAAGGGGTTTTGAATACAATTCGTATTAAAGCAGAAAAAGACAATATGGATTTGTATTATGTATATGTTGTAGATAAGCAAAATCACTTGATGGGGGTTGTTTCACTTAGAAAACTTTTGACATCACCCGTTCATCAAAAAGTTGTTGATATTATGACACGTGATATTGTAAAACTTCACGTTGATGATTTGCAGGATTATATTGCGGATGAATTTATGAAATACCAGTTCAACGCACTTCCTGTAGTTGATTTGTATAACAGGCTAAAAGGTATTGTCACATGGGATGATGCTCAGGATATCGTTGAAGAAGAAACAACCGATGAAATTTATACATCTTCAGGTATCGCAACCGAAATGGTTGAAGATGAAGATGATATTCTGTCGGGGAATATTCTTCATGCGGTTAAAGCAAGAACTCCCTGGCTGTTTATTACGTTACTCGGGGAATTTATAGCAGTAAACGTTGCTAATTTCTTTGACACAACATTACATGCTTTGCCGATAATTGCAATATTTATGCCGTTGTTGGCCGGTCTTGGCGGTAATATCGGGACGCAAAGTATTACACTTATGGTTCGCGGCTTATCAACCGGTCAAGTTAATTTGAAATCTGCGATGTATCATATATTTAGAGAAGCGGCAATCGGATTATTGATAGGGGTTGTCTTTGGAGCGCTTGTAACTCTTGTGACATCAAGATGGCAGCATAGCATTGCTCTTGGAGTAATTGTAGGACTTGCAATGGTAATTAATATGACAACAGCAACAGTTATCGGTACGTGCACACCATTTGTATTGAAAAAATTTAAAGTAGATCCGGCTATCGCATCAGGGCCGGTAATTGCAACAACAATAGATGTTGTCGGTTTGTTTGTGTACTTCTCACTGGTTACAATTTACCTTCTGCATTTTGTCGGTTAAAAAAATAATATTTAAATTATCCTTAGATTAAGAAATGTTAATTACACATCATAAATCTAATCTATTTATGATACTATTTATCATATTAATATATTTTATTTAATTATTTTAGAAGGGTGAATTTAAACACCTGTAGAATAAGGAGGGATTTAATGCTAAAGAAAACAGTTATGCTGATACTATTTTTTGTATTTTTAGTAGTATCATATTTTGCATACACCAAAGAACCAACTATTGTTCGTCTTTATCCGAATAATAATGCAACTATACAAAACTTGACAACTGATAAGTCAGTAAAATTCAGAGAAATACAAGGTAAAAATTCTAAAAAGTATTATGAAATTAGAAAACGTACCTGGGCATTTTACCGCAAAACAGATTTAAAATTAAAAGCTGATTCCAATTGCAAATTGAACGTTGTACTTATGGCACCCGGATATCATAATTCAGGTAAAGAAGTATATGTTTACACTGGAAATATAAAATTTAAAGATATAAAAATCAAGATAAATAACAATGATATTATTACCGATAAAAAAATAATAGTACCGGCTAAAAAACCAAAAGTTTATAAAGTTACAATTAATCAAGGTGATAATATAAATATCACATACAAATCAAAGGTACATCTATTACAAATAGATTTAAATAATTACATAAAAGATATAGCTTTATTCATTGCACTTATAGGATTAATGTTTATACCGTATTCAAATCGTAATGATTTGTGGGCAAAAATAAAAGAAAAAATTCAAAACATTGACCCTCTATATATTAAAACGTTTTGGATGATTTTGGGCACATTATTCATTGTCTTTTCAATAAACATAATAACGATGTTTAGAGGAAATCATGACTGGTGGTGGATATACCACGCTCGTCCTATTAATACAGACACATGGATGGGGAGATATGGAGCTAATTTAATAAAAAATATACTATTAGATGGTCAGTATATTCCTATTCTTACTTATTTAGCGGCATTCACAGGATTTGCAGCCGGAGCAGTTGCTTTAAATATATTCTGGGAAGTTCCTAAAAAATTATACATGTATGTTATATGCGGTTTATTATTAACAATACAGCCTTTTACTCTGGAATGGACTTATTATATACAAGGACAACCGGAAATATATATTGCACCTTTTGCAATCATTTTAGGGTTTATTCTGGCAGAAAAATCTCTTGAATATATGCGCAGAACATCTATTTTGCAATTTATATCAATAAACATACTGTCAATCCTTTTATTTAACTGGGCATTATCTGTCTATCCGAGTTTTATAAACACATTGGTAATTGTCCTATTAGGCAAATTATTCATAAAATCATTAGATTGGGATGGAGAAACTAATAGTATTAAATCCTTCGTTTCCAAATCCATACCGGCAGCAGTTGATATTTTAATTGCCGGAGTTATTTTTAAAATAGTTCTTATGCTACTAAAAATAACCGGAATATTAAGAGATTTTTATACAATAAATCCAATCTCTTTACACGACTTACCGGGCAGAATAATGGATTGTATAGAAATTGCCTTTACGCAGTTATACTCTTATCAGCATCCATTTATACCAAATCACTTATGTGAAATGTTTACATTATTACTAATAATGCTTGTTGTTTTACTTGCATTCAAATTAAATTCAAATATAAAATCTAAGAATTTAATCGTCAAATGTTTACAATTTGGGTTATTATTCTTTGCCATAATAGGAACCAAAACAGCAACAATGATTTGTGCAGACCCGCAATTTTTAGTCCCAAGAATTGATTTATTCGGATTAGTTTATTTTAGGGTGCTTATCGTTGCAGCTTTATTTATTCTCATAAATAAAGAAGTTGTATATAAAAATATGGTTTTATTAATTACAACAGTAATCCTATTTACTTCTGCAGTAAATGATTTGTGGGCACAAAAAGTATGGTCATTTGGGTTAGAAACGGAAAAAATGCTTTTCAATCGAATTATTATGCGTATTGAGTCAAACCCAAATTTCAATTCTAAAAAAGCATATCATTATATTCAAATAGGTGCTAATAACAGCGCAAGATGCAAGTATTATACTACCGGACTTAAAACAATACACAGTGTTGGGTTATTATTACACCCATTTGATCATTCTGCAACACCATTTGTTGCTAATGAATTTTATTATCCTGGAAACTTTATAAAAACTCGTAATACCAGCACTATCCCTTATACTCTTTTTAAATCTTTAAAAAGAAATTATAATGGATACGCTGCGCGATTAAACAACCTGTATGATTCCGGTGTATTACAAAACATGAAAGCATGGCCGGCAGAAGAATCAATATATATCAAAGGAGATTTAATCGTACTGGTTACGGATGAAAAAGAACTCCATCGAGTTATTACAGATATAAAAAACGGGAAATTAAAACCTGAAAAGTAAAATAATAAAAAATATTAGACACCTCCAAAAGAAAAAATAAAATATAATTTTGGAGGTGTTTATATTATTTGAAGTTTAAATATGGACATGATATAAAATACAACATTACATATCATAAAAGGAGAAGAAAAATTTTCTTAAAAAATTTATGTCTGAAATATAATATAAACTGGCAGTTTGTAAAATTTCTGCTTGTCGGCGGACTAAATACTCTCTGGGGATACATTGTATTTTCTCTTTGTATTTTTTGTTCGCTTCATTATGCCGCAGCAACATTAATTGCAACGGTTTTAGGAGTACTATTCAACTTCAAAACAACAGGATGTATTGTATTTAAAAATAATAACAACAGACTACTTTTACGATTTATCTCTGTATACGTATTTGTTTATTTTTTAACGGTTTTGTGTTTAAAAATCTTTACATTAATCGGCATGTCCAATTATTACTTAAATTACGCAATAATATTACTTCCAAACGCCATCCTATCTTTCTTTTTAATGAAAAAATTTGTTTTTAATTAAAACATTTTATGATATTATAAATCATAATTAAGGAGAAAGAATGAAAAAAGTTAGTGTTGTTATTCCGTGCTATAACGAGGAGGAAAATATATCTGATTCATATTCTTTATTGAAAAATATTATAGAAACCATCGAAGGATATGAATTTGAAATAATTTTTGCGGATAATGATTCTACTGACAATTCTGAAAAAATATTTAGAGATTTAGCCCAAAAAGATAAACGTGTAAAAGTTATTTTAAATAATAGAAATTTTGGTCCTGAATGCTCAACAATGAATGCCCTGCTATCTTCTTCCGGAGATGCAGTGATACTTGTGATGGCTGACAGACAAGACCCTTACGAACTCATCCCTGAATTTATTAAAAAATGGGAAGACGGTGAAAAAGTTGTCTGGGGTCAAAAAATCGCATCAAAAGAATCTAAATTGATGTATATGGTTCGTTCTTTGTATTACAAAATAATAAAGAATCTTTCTGATATAAAACAGTATAAACACGTTATTGGATATGGACTATATGACAAATCAGTAATAGAAGAATTCAGAAAAATAAAAGATCATAATCCGATTTTGCGAAACATTATTCCAACCCTCGGATATAAACCATTTTTAATACAATATAAACAAAATATTCGAGAAAAAGGCCAGACTACATACAACTTTTTCAAATATTTTGATACTGCAATGAATTCACTTATTCATACAAGTAAAGCTCCAATGAAAATGATGATATATACAGGCGGAATTTTTAGTGTTATCTCACTATTTATCGGTATATGCTATACAATTTTTAAACTTACGCATTGGACTACATTCTCAGCCGGTATTGCACCACTAATTCTGATTGTCACATTTTTTGTATCAATGCAAATGTTATTCTTAGGAATAATCGGAGAATATCTTATGGCTGTATTGGATAGAGTATCTTTTACAAAATATGTTGTAGAAAAAGAACGAATAAATTTTGAGGAATAATTAATGAAAGTAGTTATACTTGCAGGCGGACTGGGAACACGTTTATCAGAAGAAACAAGATTAATACCAAAACCAATGGTAGAAATTGGCGGCAAACCAATTTTGTGGCATATTATGAAGATTTATTCATATTACGGATTTAACGATTTTATTATTCTAACCGGATACAAATCACACGTAATAAAAGATTATTTTATAAACTATTACAACCGCTACTCTGATATTACTGTAGATATGGTTAATAATTCTGTTGAAATTCATAAAATGAAAACAGAACCCTGGAAAGTTACAATGCTTTATACAGGAGAAAACACAATGACCGGTTCAAGAATAAAAAAAGCAGAAAAATATCTAAATAATGAAACATTCCTGCTTACATACGGTGACGGTGTTTGCGATGTTGATATAAATGCATTAATACAAG
>CALUXV010000011.1 GCA_944324835.1 Candidatus Gastranaerophilales bacterium | reverse complement strand
CACGGTGGTGAGAAACACCTCTGCCATAAAAAAAGAACCCCTCACGGAGTTCTTCTTAAATAGTACTGGGCAGGGGTAAGGACTCCGTTGCCGTTCAGCAAAACGATTAAGTATCGTTTTGCGTGGAATATTGTAATTAAAATTTGAAATAAATACAAAAGGCAATGGAGGAAGAACCACCACGGTGGTGAGAAACACCTCTGCCATAAAAAAAGAACCCCTCACGGAGTTCTTCTTAAATAGTACTGGGCAGGGGTGGATTCGAACCACCGTAGTCTCGCGACGGCAGATTTACAGTCTGCTCCCTTTAGCCACTCGGGCACCTACCCTTATTTAATTATCAATTATATTTTTAATTATCAAGCATAGCTTGATATTGTCATGTATGTGCTCCGAGTGGCAGGACTAACTACCTACTTAACTTCAAAAAATGATACTTAATCATTTTTTTCAGGACCCAGGCCTTCGGGCTTACTCGGGCACCTACCCTTATTTAATTATCATCTACTCTAACAATTCCATTCGCCCTTCGAATTCAAAAATGCCCTTGACGAGATTTGAACTCGTGACCTCTCCCTTACCAAGGGAGTGCTCTACCCCTGAGCCACAAGGGCTTATGGATATTATTTCAACTGTCAAAGTGTTAAAAAAGCCGGTAATAGGAATCGAACCTACAACCTACGGTTTACAAAACCGTTGCTCTACCGTTGAGCTATACCGGCAACAAAACTATTGTATTAAGGACATAATTAATTGTCAATATCTTTGTTTGATGTACTTACTTCGTCTTTTGGTTCAATGTCAGATGAATGAACATCTAATATTGTAGACTTCTTTTCCATTCTTGATTTAGCAATCACATCAGACATCATACGAGCAGTTGTTTCCATTTTAATACGTTCCATGACTTCATCAAGTTCAGCTTCAGACAACTCTGTCGGCTGTTTAAAAGAAACTATTACACTGCGTTTTTTAATAATCATATAAGAAACAACCATTATCCCCCACAGTAAAACTCCTTGCATCAGAGCAAGCTGTGGAATAAGCATTGTTTTTGATGATATGAAATTCCATAGTTCCATTGCAACATAACCAGGGAAAATTACAAAACCGGCAATTAAGCATGCTAAAATTGCGAGAGCAACAAGTATCCCTCTAAAACCATTAATTTGTATTACTCTAAAATTCTTTCTCATATCGTTCCTTATATTTTTATTAATTCGTTAAACTCATCTTCATTTAATATTGTAACACCTAAAACAGAGGCTTTGTCAAATTTTGAACCCGGATTTTCACCTGCTACAACATAGGAGGTTTTCTTGGAAACTGATGATGAAGTTTTACCCCCTAACATTTTTATTTTAGCACCAGCTTCATCTCTTGTCATGCTTTGTAAAGTTCCTGTTAATACAAAAGTCATGCCGGACAGCTTATCAGAAATTTTATTTCCGCCCTCTTGCGGAGAAACTCCAAGTGATAATAGTTCATTTAAGATTTTTATATTCGCTTCCGTATGGAAAAATTCATAAATACTTTGAGCAATCTTATCTCCAATCCCTTCGATTTTAGAAAGTTCATCAATTGATGCATTTCTGATATTTTCAAGTGTAGACAATTCTCCGACCAGCAAATCCGCAGTTTCTTTTCCGACATGCCTGATAGATAATGCCGTTATGAATTTTGCTAAAGGTCTGGTTTTACTTTCTTGAATCGCCGAATACATATTGTATGCAGATTTTTCTTTGACTAAATCAAGCTGCATAAAATCCTGCATACTCAATCTATAAAAATCAGCAGGAGTTAAAACCATATTTTTGTCATAAAGCTGTTCAATAATCGAAGGTCCGATTGTATCTATATCCATAGCTTCGCGGGAAACCCAATACTCAAGTTTTGCCTTTTCAATAGATGAACAGTTTGGATTAGAACAATATAAATTAACTTCTCCCTCTCGTTCAACAAGAGGAGAATTACATTCAGGGCACGTATCAGGCTGAATATAAACCGGAAGTTTAAAGTGTTCTTCTGAATCAACTACTTTTACAACTTTAGGGATAATTTCCGCCGCCTTTTTTATAAAAACAGTGTCGCCTATTCTTACATCCAGACGTTTTATTTCATCAAAATTATGCAGACTTGCACGTGAAACAACACTTCCGGCAAGATTTACAGGTTCAAGGATTGCAACTGGCGTAATCGCACCGGTCTTACCTACCCCAAGATGTATATCAAGGAGTTTTGTTGAAATTTCTTCAGGCGGGAATTTAAATGCCGTTGCCCACTTAGGTGCACGTGCAGTAAATCCAAGTTCATTCTGGCAATCCAAATCGTTTACCTTGATAACAACACCATCTGTTGCATAATCCAAATCAAAACGCTTTTTATCCCATTCTTTGCAAAAGTCTATTGCCCCTTGAATATCTTTTACAAGTCTGATGTTAGGATTCGTTTTAAATCCAAGTTTTTTAATATACTGTATACTATCCCAGTGTGTTTTTATTGAATTGTTATCTTTTGGCAGAATTACGGTATACGTAAACATTGATAAATCACGTTTTGCAGTAATTGTACTGTCTAATTGGCGTAAAGACCCCGCAGCTGCGTTTCTGGGATTAGCAAATACTTTTTCGCCTTTTGCCAAACTTTCTTCATTCAATTTATTAAATGAGGATACAGGCATGTATATTTCACCTCTTACATCTATATCAACAGGTTCAAACAGTTTTAAAGGAATTGCTTTCACTGTTTTGAGATTCTGCGTAATATTCTCGCCTACAATCCCGTTTCCCCTTGTAACACCGGTTGTAAAAATCCCCTTTTTATAAGAAAGTGCAATTGCAAGTCCGTCAATTTTTAATTCACAAACCAGTTCCGGAGCTTTACCGCATTCTTTTGTAACTCTTTCATACCATTTTTCAAGTTCTTCTGCGTTATAAGTGTTATCCAAACTGTATAAACGATACTCATGTCTGTATTCTTCAAATTTTGTACTTATTGAACCGACCCTGTGTGTAGGACTGTCAGGAGTGATAAGTTCAGGATGTTCCGTTTCAATTTCTTTTAATTCGGCAAACAGTTTATCATATTCATAATCGCTAATTGTAGGATTATCCATAACATAATAATTGTAATTATGTTTATTCAGTTCATCTTTTAAAAAATCAACTCGGTCTTTTAAAGTTCTCATTAGAACTCCTTACATTATCATTAATAATTCACGAATAACTTTTGTTGCAACGGCAGTGGAAGCTCCTGATGTATCATAGTCAGGTGCAAGTTCAACAACATCAGCTCCTACAATATTAAAATCTTTTAAATACTTAAACCAACCGATAAGTTCATTAAATTCAAGCCCTCCGACTTCCGGAGTTCCCGTTCCCGGCATGATAGATGTATCAAGCACATCTAAATCAACAGTTACAAATACAGGCTTATTTTTTAAAGAGTCCAAATCGGAATAATTTTTAGCAAGAGTATTATGTTTTTTCATAAACTCAAATTCTTCTTTCATTCCTGAACGGATACCGATTTGTTTAATATTTTCTGGTTTAACTTTTTTAGTTGAAAGTCTTATAACTGCAGAATGAGAAAGTGCCTCTCCCATATATTCCTCTCTTAAATCTGTATGAGCATCAAAATGAATAATTGCCAAATCATCATAAAATTCAGATACTGCACAAATTTCAGGATAAGTTACAAGATGTTCCCCGCCGATACCGAAAACTCTTTTACCATCTTTATATATTTGTCTTACATTTTCTTCTATCACATCAAGTGTTTTTTGTGTATTACCCAGAGGAAACTCCAAATCTCCGGCATCATGAAAATTACAATCTTCTAAGTGTTTGTCAAAAATCGGAGAATATTCTTCCAACCCCCAGCTTGCTAGTCTGATTTGCTCAGGGGCAAACCTTGAACCGGAACGATAAGAAACTGTACCATCAAACGGCATTCCGAGCATTACTATATCAGAACCTTCATAATCAGGATTTTGTCCCATCCAATTTCTATCTAAAAAAGGTCCTTTTAACATAATACTCTCCTCTATATTTCTTTAATAACTTCCAATACTAAACTCTTAAACTTAGATTTTGCAGCTTCAGCAGCTTGTAAGACTTCTTCATGAGATAATCCAACCGTAGAAATTCCGGCCGCAGAATTACAAATACAACTTAAACCTAAGACATTCATTTTACAATAACTTGCAACAATCGCTTCAGGAACTGTCGACATCCCGACAGCATCTGCACCTAAAAGTCTAACCATTTTAACTTCTGCAGGGGTCTCATATGTAGGGCCGGTCAGTGCCATATAAACACCTTCCTGCAAATCAATACCAAGTTTTTTGGCACAATTTCTTGCTTTCTCTCTTAGCGATTTTGTATAAATTTCACTCATATCAGGGAATCTTGTTCCTAAACTGTCATCATTTGGTCCAATTAAAGGATTATTTCCCATAAAGTTGATATGGTCAGTTATAAGCATTAAATCAGAAGGTTTAAAATAAACATTTACTCCGCCTGCAGCATTTGTAAGAATAACTGTTTTTATCCCGAGTTTTTTCATAATTTTAATCGGGTATGTAACAACATCCATAGGATGACCTTCATAATAATGAAAACGTCCCTGCATCATCATTACTTTTTTCCCGTTTATTTCTGCAAAAACTAATTGTCCCTTATGACCTTTAACAGTAGATGTTGGGAAACCCGGGATTTTGGAATATGGAATAGATATCTCGCAAAACTCATCTGCTAAATCACCCAATCCGGAACCTAAAACAATCCCTATTTCCGGTTTAAAATCTTTGATTTGTTTGTTAATAAAATCAATAGTTTTTTGCATAATACCACCCCTCAAAGACAAAACACATAAAAATAGGGCAGAAATATTCTACCCCATTTTCAAAAACTTTTAACCAACAAGCCTATCATCGTCAGCTTCAGCAGCTTTAACCATGATAGCGTGTTCAACCGGATTTTCTTTTTTATAAGAAGAATCAGTATATTCTTCAAAACCAAAATCTTCACGATTTTTTTTCATTTGAGTTTCATCTACTAATTTTTTTGCGAGTTCCGCAATTTCATATACCAGTTGATAACGGTTTTCTGAGTTATCATTTAAATCCCAAACTACTTTAACAATTTGATCCATCATATTTTATAAGTCCTCTTAACCTAACAATTCTATTGTATAACATAAAAATTATTTGTCTATAAGGATTAATTAAGTGTCTTTTATACAATTTTCTTAAAAAATTGTAATAAAATAGCAAAAAAATCTTAAAACAGGTTTTTACTATAAAAAATACTAGTTGTGTATAAAGGGAATATATGAAGTTAAGTATAAATAACACGCCTATTTTAAATTTCAAAGGGCGCCGTGAAGATAGAAATACGATACAACAATTAAAGCAAAATAATGATTATTCTTTAACAGAAAACAATAAAATAAAGATTAATAATGCAATCAACAATCTTGCTGATGAACCTGGAGAAAACAATGTTAAGTTTTTACTTGATATTGCTGACAATTTACAATACGGTACAAATATTGACTTAGGAAAAGAGCCGGCAAACAATTGGAAATCAAAACTTCATAATGCTGCTATAAAATCGTTATCGATTTCGGATCCTATTACACAACAAAAATATGCTTCGGAAATAGATAAAACTTTTAAAGTATCTAAAAAACTCAATGACGACGAAAAAGATATTTTAAATTCAAGAAAAAATATACTATCAAAATTGGATTTATCGCAGCTTAATGATGAAAAGAATCCAAATATTAAGCGGGTTGAAAGTAATCTGGATTACTTTATTGCTTCAACAGATACATCAACAAAACAAAAAAAATATATACTAAACCGTTTGGATTATTTTCTTAGTCCTGAATACAAAATCAATCCACAGCTAACCGATAAAAAAACAAAAGTATTTGCAGAAATGATTAATGATTTGGTTGTAAACACACCAGATTCAAAAACTCCAAATACAAAGGCAATAAATCAAAAGCAGCACGGAATGTGCGCAGCTATATCTATTGCAAGGAAATTAACTTCATACGAATATAAATCAAAGTATGTCGACAGTATCTTATCAGAACTTGATGATTCGCCCAACATAATGGTTTATGATAAAACTCAAATTGGCAAGGGTGTTAAAGTCCCTGTCAGGAAAACTTTTGTTGATTTTAATGATGCAGAGAAAAAAGGGTACAGGATTGTAGATGCTTCAACTACTCAATGGATGAATATTGGAGGAATGTATAACTCGACAAACGTATCCAAATCGTACTATGTTCCTTTTGATAGAGAAAATTTTGGGACAAATACTGATGAAAGATATATTATACCAACAGATAATAGTATTGCAACAAAACAGGCATATTATCAAGCCTTATTAAAATCTAAAGAAGCTATTGGTGCAGCCAAAAAGATGCAGCTAACTAAAAAAATTAACAATGTACAATTACATCAAGATAGAGACAAAGATATTGCTTATCTGCAAAAAATGAACCAATTATTAAAATCAAACATTAAACAAGTTCTTCCAGAAATGAGTGATAACAATATAAGGCTTGTGACAAATCAAGTTTTATCGTTAAGACAAGATATTTCACTTGATATTGAAAAAATTAAAGATGGAAAAAATAAATACAGATTCATCCCTAATGAAGAATCAGAAATGAAAGACAGAAAAGTAAAAGCTTTTCTACAAGATACATATGGCAATCAAATTGTTACTGAACAACTTGAGAAAAATGTTCCACAAATTAGAGAATTAACAGAATCAATAATTGATACAGAGCAAAAATTAAAGCCAAACGTTTCGCAATCTGCTAATGTAGTAAAAAATCGAAAACTATTTGAAGCAGCAGCGGCATACAGGAATCAAGTTAGAGCATCACTTGAAGATTCTGATTACTTAACAGATAAAATGATAAAATACAACATTCCGGACCAAGACACTCTGTTATCAAACAATATGAAAAAAGTTATCAAATATATTGATAAAACCGGTGATGAAGAATATATTAATCATTTTTCAAATGTACTTGGGATAAAACCGGATAAAAAAGAAGTTGTAGATACACTAACAGAACTTGATACTGAAGTAGATTCAATTTTAACAGATGGCTTAGATTATATATATAAATCATTAGGATTTGAAAGCCGCAAAGACTTTTTGTTGAATGATATTTCAAGTTTAAAACTGGCCATAAATAGCGGGGATAAAGAAAGCCTTAAAGATGCCGCATTTACTCTTGGATTAAATAAGCCTGACAAAAACAAAGTACTAAAAGAGTATAATAAATTTGAAGATATTCTTAATCAGGGTGCCGATAATAAAGAATACATAGAAATATACAATAAAATCGGGAACAAAAACCAATTACAAACCTGCGCAAATTTATACAATGTAATATTTAATGCATTTCTTAATAATACAAATGAACTGAATACTGAAATTATTAATAATTTTAATATTGCAAATGGACTATCTGATGTAACACCTATTGAAGAATCAAAAGAAAAACTTCTTGGCATTGGACGCGCATTTAATAATATGGCAGCAAATATAGCTTTTGTAAGACAAATTATGAATATACAGGATAAATATGGCAATATTTTAAATGATGCATCTCCAAAGTCTGCAGTTATGTCAAAAATGGAAAATAACAATGAAGTTATACCGGTTAAAGACTTAATTCCACTAAGAAATAGATTTGATAAAATTGATAAGCTTCGTTCTCAAGATGAATTTTCAAGCCGACAAGGTAAAATTTCAGACCCTTCATTATACAAATTTTCAAAACAAGAAAAAGAAACCTTACATAAAATTAGTAAATCAATAAACCAAATGTACTCTGATGTAAACAAAGAAACAGCCTTTGTACTCGGAGAAATCAGAGGTCCTCTGGAAGAAAGTACCAGAAAAACAGGATTATCAATGGGAAGTTATTGGGTCCTGCAAAAAACAGGAGGAATGCACACCGAACAAGAAGTAAAAATTCTGCAACAAATGACTGATAAAAAATACCAATCAACCTTGGATTTAGATAAAGCAATAGATAAAATCAAAAATACTCCGCATTCCGGAATATCAGGAACGTCTGTTTTTCATAACCGTATTGGGGGACATGCTCAGTATGTAGCAGAAATATCTCCGGTGAATGGTAAAGATGTACTTTACCATGATAATACCTGGGGAGCATCTGAACTTGAAAACACTTGGGCAGATTCCGATGGAATACTACATACAGATTACAGTGATACAAGAGGCGGTGAAACAGGTTATATAACTAATAATAAATATCGAAACGGAAATTATGTTGAGGATTTAAAATATAAAACAGGATATGTACCGCCAAGAAAAGTTGAAAATAAACAGTTAAGAAAACTAACGGGAGAAACCGATGGTTATAAATTTTCAACAGTATTTGATATGATTATTCCTGGAACCGACGGAAGCACAAAACGAACCGCCGCTGCAATTAAAGACAATATATTTATACCTCCTTCTAGTTATCTTGATGATTTTACCAATTTGGCAAGCAAAATGACTCAAGACGAAATTAAATCATCAATTATGCGATGCAAACAAGCCGGTTCTTCGTATTCACAGAAATACAATAAAATGATAGAACATCTTGATACAACACCTTTCAATAAAGGAATTGAATCTGAAGAAGATTATAATTCTTTAGCAGACAATGATTCAATAAAGGTTAATTTTGAAAAAGCTGCTCTTGTACGTTCCTTCCCTGACGGTGCAGATTGGAAGGAGTTAGCGAAGGCTGAAACTGTATCTCAAGTGAAAGAATTTGAAAAAAAGCGTGATGATAAAGCAAGAAGTTATTTTAATTATGCTTTTGCCAAAGAACCTGAAATTTTGAATGCGTATATAATGGATAAAAATGTAAATAAACTTGATGAAATAATTTCAGGTGCATTAGACAAATATCATATTGAAATTGATAATAACGATAAAGACAAAATATTGAAAAAAACAATTATTTATGACAAAAATGACAAGGAACAATTTGACGGCAGCTTAAAACATACAATAGATTTTGCAGTTAATAAAACATTAAAGAGTTTTGACAATGTTCTCCCTGAATCAGAAAACTCAAAATTGGCAAAAGAAGATATACGTGAAAATCTTACAAAATCTCTATCTGATGCATTGTACTTCAATGAATCAGATATAAATAATACTTCAACAAAATTCAAAGCAATCACAAAATATATTGACAGAAAATATAATCCAGAAACAAATGCAGATTTCGCTAATGAGTATAAACGCTTGCAAGATATGACTATTGATGAATTTATGAAAGAAACTTCAGATGTAAAGCATGAGGATCTTGCAATCAAAGATTATACCGGTTATGAAATGCTTAAACGTTTCAAAGCATCAGATGAAAAAACTGAATCAACAGTAAGAAATATAATGTTCCAAAAAGAACTTTTACAAGATATTACGCTATCAAATACAAAATCAAAATATAAATATCATAAACTCTATAAACAAAAACAAGGAGTAACTTATAAAGGTCCAAGAACATTTGATGATTTGTATAGAGATTACTATTTCGCTCTACAAACACTTGAATATGAAAAAATGTTCAATAAATATAAAGATAAAAATTTAAAGACATATGCAGCAACTCCATCATACCCTAAAATTGATGTTATCGATAAAAAGAAAATTGATGAACAATGTAATTCAATATCAACTGCATCACTTAAAATATTAGAAGATGTTAACATAAAGAAAAATACAATTAGACTATATAATTTACACGATGAATTAAGCATGACAATAAATAATTTGCCGGATAACAGCAAAGTGTCTAAAAAACAAATTCAAAATATTAACAACCTAGCAGGGCAATTCGTTACATTAACATACGGAGACGAATCAAGTAAACAATTAACAGATTCAGCAATGAAACTTCTTGATATTAATAATAAACAAACAGGAAATGATTATAAAAAAGCTTTTACTAATCTAGATAAACAAATGAATGGATTAAAAATACTTAATTCAACAGACGATCTCAATAAAAGCATTAAATCAGATATTTCATCATTAAAAATGTTACATAACAGTATCTTGGGAAGTATACCTAAACATTACCAAAATACCGTTAGAGAAGATATTAATAATTGGATGAGAGAAGAATTAAAATCAAATGATATGCGACATGATACAACTCAGCGAATGCAAATACTTTCGTCCAACATAGATAAATACTCAATAACGAAAAAAAATTTTAGTATTACAAAACAAGAATATCTTAATGATTTAAGTACTAATATTATGACAATAAAACAAATTAAAGTAGCAGCAGATAATAATAGATTCCTAAATCAACAATACACCCAAATATATAACGAAAGTTTAAAACAAATTCTGCCTTTATTACAAAATAATAATAAAGAAGAATTAATTAATGCTGTTGAAAATCTAATTCACGCAAATACGACATTAAAAAAGAACGATATTAATAATATATTATCTCAATATATAGATACAAATAGTAAACAGTCAAAATCATTATCTAAATCAATTCAAGAACTAAACAAAAGCAACATTTTAGAAAATAAATTGAAAATTAGTATGTATGACAGACTTAAAAAAATTGATAAATCTACAAATATATTCATAAATGGCAATATTAAACCTGAATACCAACAATCAATTCAAGAAAGCGTAAAAAATACAATTAAATATTCCGTAAAATATACAAATAAATATAACGAAGAAAAAGCAGTAGAAGCCCAAGATAAATTCTTTAACGATTACAAAAAATATCACATGTTAAATTATCCGGTAGAACTTCTTAATGAATATCTGCTATTATCTGCAAAAGATGGAGAATTAAACTCTAAAGATACAAAAGTTGTATCAAATGCCAAACGAGAATTTAACCTTAAAGAATCATCTTTAATATCTGCAATGGAAGTTGCAAGTCTTGTCGAAATGCAAGATATTCTAATGGACGCAATCTCTACAGGGAATGCTGCTACAGTAGCCGAAAAATTCGCAGATTTTGATGTTCCTTTACTGGCAACAAACAGTAAATCAAAAGATTTATTATCAATGGATGATGCAATTGCAATTGACTATATCGTAAAAAAACTTGTTATTGGAGAAAACGATGAAACTGCAGTTATGTTCATTAACCAACTGGGACTGGCTGATAAATTCTTAAAAGTACAAAATGAATTCTTTAAGCCTGACGATGCCAAAAAAGATATAGATACACTTGTTTCAATCTTAGGAACCACAAATAAAGAAGCTAAGATTGTCAATGAAGAAATTAAACCATTAATTGATGAGTCTTTCGACCAAAATGAAAATTTCAATCAAAAAATTGATGAAGCAAAAACAAATATCATACAAAGAACAAAAAAAATGGACAGAAAGAATGATATAAAGGTTTATCTTGAAGCCTTAGATTCGGCGAAAACAATTCTTAGCATAAGTCCTGATTTACCTAAATCAACAATTATTGCACAATACATGAACAAAGCCCTTTTTGAGGTCGGAGAAAATGCAAATGAGGATATAGCTGACATACAAACCAAACTTAATGTAATTCCACTTATATACAATATGATTAGCAAATTAGATATTCCAGAATACTCAGAAACATATAAAGAACTTGAAATTTATAAAAACAAATTCAAAGTTTTCCAAGAATATAACAATGCCCGCCTAAGTACGGCACTAAAAAATAACTATGACGCTATGCAAGTAACATATGTTGATGAATAATAAATAACTATCCTGGCATCGTTAACTTGCTAACAGAATTCTTTCTTGATAAAATTGTGGCAAAAGAAAAGGAAGAGATTATTATGGCAAAAAGAGTATTATTATGTATTATGGATGGTTGGGGGATTAGTAATGCCGGGCACCCTGAACATGATGCAACAATGCTTGCACATCCAGTTAACGTTCCGGAATTAATTAAAAATGAAGCATCTACCAAAATTCATGCTGATGGAGAATATGTAGGCTTACCTGCAGGACAAATGGGTAATTCAGAAGTCGGTCACTTAAATCTTGGTGCAGGCAGAATCGTATATCAAGATTTATCAAAGATTAACAGAAGTATTAAAGATGGCTCATTCTTCAAGAATGAAAAGTTTTTGGCAGCTATTAACCACGCTAAAACACATAATTCTGCACTCCATATATATGGACTTGTTTCAACAGGCGGTGTTCATTCTTCATTAGAACACCTTGAAGCTTTGATAAAAATGGCTGCAGAAAATGGATTAAAAAAAGTATATGTTCACGCATTCTTAGACGGCAGAGATACACCTCCAGCCAGTGCTAGCGAATACTTGCAGCCAATTGAAGATGAACTTAAAAAGTATGGACTTCCAAAGATTGCATCAGTTATCGGCCGTTATTATGTAATGGATAGAGATAACAGATGGGACAGAGTTGAAAAAGCCTATAATTGCTTAGTTTTAGGTGAAGGTATTCATGCAAATTCTGCAGTTGAAGCCGTAAAACAATCTTATGAAAAAGGTGAAACGGATGAATTTGTACTGCCGACTGTAATTGATGGCGATGACTCAAGAATTAAAAGTGATGATGCAATTATATTCTTTAACTATCGTCCTGATAGAGCAAGAGAAATTTCTAAGGCTATCAATTTTGCTGACTTCGACGGCTTTAAACGTAAAGAAGTTCTTAAAAATATTTACTATGTCACAATGACAAGTTATGATGCAACATTTACGTTCCCTGTTGCGTTTGAAAAAACTAAAATGGTAAATATTTTAGGTGATGTTTTGGAAGCAAACGGTATAAAACAATTTAGAACAGCAGAAACAGAAAAATATGCCCACGTTACATTCTTCTTTAACGGTGGTATTGAACAGCCGCAGCCTCACGAAACAAGAAAACTTGTTGCATCACCAAAGGTTCCGACATATGATATGCAGCCTGAAATGAGTGCAAGAGAAGTTTGTGAAAATGTCTTGAATGCATTGGATAATGAAGAATATGGATTTATTCTAGTAAACTTCGCCAATCCGGATATGGTAGGACATACAGGAGTTATTGAAGCAGCAACAAAAGCTTGTAAAGTTGTCGATGAATGTGTTGGTAAAATTGCCTCTAAATGTAAAGAAAAAGGGGTTACAATGCTTTTAACAGCTGATCACGGCAATGCCGAAATGATGATTGACGAAGAAACAGGTAAACCGCAAACCGCCCATACAACTAATATGGTTCCGTTTGTAGTAATAAATCCTGAACATAAAATAGAATTAAAAACTGATGGAGCGTTATGTAATGTTGCGCCAACAGTTCTTCAGCTTTTAAACATTCCGAAACCGGAAGAAATGGACTGTGATAGCTTAATTAAATAACTATATTAATTATTTATAGATAATGGGTTGAATAATTTCAACCCATTATTTTATTTATAATTTTGATTAATTATATCAGCTTAAGTTTAAATCAATTAAGTTAGGTATTATAACTTCCATTGTTTTAACTTATATGTTAAATAATCTTCACTATTTGACGGTTTCATATTAGGATTATTTCTTTGTTTCAATCTTTGCGGCAATGACATTTGACGTAAATTAAGTTTTTCTTGTGCAGCTTGCATACGGTTATATTTACGGTTCAAGTTTAACATATCTTTGCCGATAGATGTCGTAAAAGTTGCAATTGCAAGCGGATTCTTGCTTAAATCTTTTACTTTCATTTTTAACAAAGTTTCAACTAAATCCATTCTTGAATTTTCCGCAGATTGTCTTGCTTTGTTAAAGTTTAGCTGTGTATCATTTGGAATAATCCGATATTTTTGCATAATATTTGAAGTTAATGCTAAAACTTTTTCATTCGTCATTTTATCAAGGCTCGTTTCCGTATCAAAGAAACATTTTTCCAGTTCTTCAGTTAGTTTTTGCAGTGCATCTTCTTTAGTCATTCCTTTTGGTAAAGATGCCCCGTCAAGAACATATTCAGCAATATCATGAACATTCGCATTTTTTACATACGATGTTAGATTAATTGCATTTATAGACTGTTCAATAGTTTGGTTTACTGTATTTCCTGTATCGATTAACGTAAAGACTTTACCTTTTCTTGCCTTTACTGCATTTATATCAATGAATATATTACCAGGGTGAATGTCTGCATGAAGAACTTTTCCATTTTTATCAACTTTATAGAATTGTTCTGTAAGCACTTTCATATACTCATTTATTAAATATTTTGCATCAGCATCAGTAAGTGATATATCCCCGAATTCCGGAGTTTGAGCTTCTATCTTTTTAATATAATCTTGTATTGCTTTTATTTTTTCTGCATTAGTCTGTTTTCCATCTAATGCCCTATATAGCTTAGAACCATATCTTGGGCTCAGTATTTCCGCAAACATTGAATCTTTTTCGAGCATTTCTTTATATAATTTGGCTTCATTTAAATCAACTAAAGATGCTAAACTTATACCATCTGCTTTTTCCATTATATACATGCCGTTTTTAACTTCTATAGGTTTAACAACATTAGCAACTTTTGTATGCGGAACAAGTTTTTTTGCTGCTTCCATTTCGTTCTTTAAGTCGATTTCTTTAGAAATTCCATCAGCTAAATCATCAATATTTCTCAATAAATAATCTTTTTCTTCTTGAGTTTTTCCTTCCATATTTTTTACAAGTTCAATGAATTTTTGTTTATCTTTTTGTATTTTTTCTTCTGTTATACCTTTTTTCAACATTTTGATACAAACATCTTTGCCATCAGCAGTTCTTGCAAGATATGTTTCGGCTACAGTACCGACACCAAGAAGTTTTTTGATGGTAAAACCATTACCAAGTGTAGAATTTACAAGTTCTTGAGTTTCTTCAATTGTTCTTGTTGGCGGACAGCTTTCACGCAATGCTCTTGTTAAGGTAGAGCCGTCAGAAGATATTTGTTTAAATTTAACAGCAAAAATATTTTCTTCGGTAAGTTTTTTAATTTGTTCTTCGGGTGACAAATTATAATTACCTATTATTGAAGATACTTCTTTTGATTTTAATAATGTGTCCTGAAGTTCCTTGAAAGCAGAATTACCGGCATAATCCGGAGCCTTCAATTCTGATTTCATTAATTTTTCAGTAGCTTTTTCTAAATTCTTATTAAAGACCTTAGTATAATTTCCCTTTATTGCTAACGGAACAGCAATTGTTGCTGCTGCAATACCTGTTGTAACAGCATCATTTTTCAAATTATCAATATATCCGTTTACGGATTTTTTCTTATCTGTTTTATTTCCGATAAAATACCTGTTTAAACTATTACCAACTACATAAAGCGGAGCACCTATAAATCCACCGGCAGACATAATAGGAAGCATTGCCCCATTAATCATGCCGGATACAAAGTTTTTGAAATTAGTTTTTCGTCGTTCTTTTTTTAACGCTTTTTTAGCTTTTTTTGCTTCAATTTTTTGTTCAGGTGTTCTATCCTTTTTATTGCCATATAGTTTTTTATCAAGCTTATATTCTTCGGAACCGATTCTATTGAGTTTTAATGTCCAGTATTTTGCAAATCCGGCACTTAATGCAGATAATCCCAAAACTAAAGCACCTGTTTTAGTTTTAGACTTAAGAATTGATTCTATTGGCTTCGCAAATCTTTTTACTTGTTCAGGAAGTTCTTTTAATAATTTTTCTGTATCATTAATTTTGACAATAGAACTAATCATTTTTATTTTTTTACCGAGTCCAAAGAATACTCCTGCACCGGCTGCTACAGATACACCATCGCCTAAAATTTGAGCAGAGGTTTCTTGAGAAGTAGAATAACCATGAATTGTTTTTTCTACTTGTTCTTGTGACAGTTTTCCTTCATTGTAATCGGTAATTGCTTTTTCAACCTTTTTAGTTCCAATACCGAATCCGGTTACATTTTTGATTTTATTGTATAAACGCTCTATCAGACCTGTATTTTTACGTCTTTCATTCATAAAAGTATCTGATACAACTTCAGAATTAACTGGTGTTTGCAAAATTGGTTTTGGAGTTAATTCTGTCTTGTTTTCATTATGTTTAAATTTATCAAAAGTTGAAAAATTCCCGTTAAAATCAACCATGCGAACCTTAATCCTTAACGTATTCCCCTATGTAATAAATAAAACGTTAAAATTTATTAAATTGACTATTTTTCAGACTTAATTTATATTTCTTAATAATTTAATTTCATTCGTTTAAAGTAGGAATGATTCTCAAAAATCCCGTATAATTATTTTGTTGATTTAGTAAAAAAAATTATTAATAAAATAAATATGAAGAGGGTTTTACTAACATTAATTACAATTGCATTATTATCATCCTCCAGTTTTGCACTAACACAGACGGAGGAAAAAATTTCTGATGCAATCTCTTTATACAAAACCGGAGAATATGGAGAGTGCATAAAAAACCTTAATACAATTATTTCTCAAGACCCTTCATATCCTGTTGCTTATTATTATTTAGGGCTTTCATATGCAAAAACTAATAAAAAAGATTTAGCAATTAAAAATTACGATAAAGTAATATCAATGAATGCAGATAAATCTTTAAAATCTATGGCTCGTGCAGCAAAAGATTGTTTAGGCACATCAGGTTTTACCGGCTTAGATGCACAGTTATCTATAAGCAACAATTCTCAAGCAGAAAGATTTTTAGTTCCGGAAATAAAAAAAGAAGAACCAAAACAAGAAAAACTTGTCCAAACACCTAAAAAACAACAGGTTCAAAAAAAACAAGATAAAGCACCAACCAATGCAGATATAGGTGCAGCTATAATGACATTAAAAAAAGCAGGGCTTTGGAATGGTAATAATTTAGCAACACCACAAACAGCCCAAACATCACAGGATGAAACAAAAAAACAGCAGGAAATGATGGCTAAAATGTACATGCAGCAAATGACTCAGCAAATGAATAATCCTGCATACCTGATGATGGGAATGAATGGAAATAATAATGGTGGCATGGGTGGTATGAACATGATGAACATGCTGCCATTTATGATGTCATCACAAGACGGGAAATCTAATCCTGCAATGAATCAACAGTTTATTCAAACAATGATGATGTCTCAGATGATGCCAAATCTTGATTTTTCATCTTCTGATGACAAATAACTTAAATTAAAATTAAATATATAGGAATAAAAAAGGAAAACACATGAAAATTAGTACAACACGATTTGGAGAAATTGAGGTTAATGATAACGCAATTTTCACCTTCGTAATGCCAATGATTGGCTATGAAGAAGAAGATAAATACGTCATAATTGACCATGGCGAAAATTCTCCGTTTAAATGGATGCAATCCGTTAAGAGTCCGGAATTAGCATTTGTTATGACATCTGCTATATATTTCGAATTCGATTATGTAATTGACATCCCTGATTCTGCAGTAGAAAAACTAAAAATAGAATCCACAGATGATATTTTAGTATTAAATGTTGCAGCAATTCCAAACAGTAACCCTAGAGGAACAAGAGTCAACCTTTTGGCACCGGTCATTTTAAATACTGCACAAAAAACCGGAGGTCAAATTATATTATCCGGTTCTGGATACGACGTTAACTTCCCACTATTTAAGGATTAAAATTAAGGATTTTCAGATGTTAATAATTACAAGAAAAAATGGTCAAAAAATCATGATAAATGATGACATAGAAATAACAATTGTAGAGTCAAGAAATGGCTCATGCAAAGTTGCTATTCAAGCACCTAAAAGTTTCAAAATTTATCGTGAAGAAATATATGTACAAATAAAACTTGCAAACCTTATGGGGCAAGAATCTTCGCCTGCATTACTGGATCAAGCTTCAGCTTTATTTGCGAAAAAAGATGTTAAGCTTAATACTCAGTTAAAATCAGGAGACAGTGATGAAGAAATCATTGTAAAAGATTCACCTAAAAAAGAAAATAAAACAAGAGTATTTGTTAAGAAACATAATAATGATAAATTATGATTTAGCAAAAAAGGAATTGGAAGCCGGTAAAACAAAGGATTGTGAAGATTTTTTTAAATCTAACGGCTATAATTTAGAATATGGCTATTGTCTGCTGCTTGACGGGAATTTGTCAAATGCAGAAATAGTATTGCGCCAAGTTGATTCTATAAGAGCAGATTGGGCTGTAAAATTGATTCCATTCATGCAAGGTTATGTAGAAATATTACCTACCTATTTTCAAATAAGAAATTTTCTTGAAATAGATATAAATCTCTTATTAATGGCAAGGCAAACAGATGCAGTTGCATATATTTTAGGCGGAGCAGATTTATTTTATTCTGTTAACTGTGAATCTTATAAATATATTGCTAGAGTTATGATGAATAACGGATACTTTGAAACTGCAAAAACATACCTTGATAAAGCTAAAAACAATACTTATAATGATCCTGAATTACATTTCATGTTCTGTCAATTTTTTATCCATAATAAAGATTTTGAAAAAGCTTTATTAGCAATTGAAAATTGTTTAAAAATACTTCCAGAATACTACCCCGCAATAAAAATTAAAGAAGCTTTGCTCTTAAAGTAATTTATGCTAGAATGTATTTGACCGTGCTCCACGGGGACATAGCGGACCTCTCGACCCGAACGCTTAGCGGGGTGCAGGGCCTACTGTGAGGCTTGTAGGAGTGCTATCCAAGGGATTTGTTATTGTTGATAATTTAATATATGATGGCGTAAAATGTCGAACCGTGTCAGGGTGGAAACACAGCAGCACTAAGGCAACCTTTACGGGTGTTATATTATTAAGAAGGAGATAACAAATTTCAAAGAAGTATTTTTGCATGCCGATAGGTAGTGGCACGGTTTTTATTATAAGGGACCTATTTTATGAGAAAAATTATTGCATTAATTCTTGGGTGTTTAATTTCTGTTTATATCTGCAAATATTGGAGCACTATTGCTCTAATTCTTGGCCATAAGCTATCTTATATATTGATGGTTTATGTAGTAGCTATGGGAATAATCCATTTAGGGGGAATCTCTCTAAAAATTCTTGCAGCTTTTTGTGTTATTATAGAGCCTATTTTTGATAAGTACTGTTACTGGTATGAAAATACTAGATTTTATGCTTGGCTTCATCGTAATGATGAACATAAGTATTAAGTTATGTAACATATCCTTTTAAGCTTGAAATTAATAATTTCTAAAAAACTTTATTAATATGTAAAGAGTGAGAGGATGTAAATAATATGGCACTTGGATTTACTTCGCATTATAAACCTGGTGAACAGGCATTTGGAGCTTTAACACAGATGGCATATACAGGAGAAACTGAATCGTCCGGAACAATAGCAAATATGCCAAGTATTATAATTGGACAAGACTCTTCATTATTGAATAATAGTATAAATTATGATAGTTGTGAATTTTCATCATCAGTAATTATTGATTATTCACAATATGCCACTATTGTTGATAGCAGTGGAACGACCGTTGAAACTGCCGGTTCTATTGCATTTTCCGGAGGCGATTTTTCTAGCGGAATATCCACAACAGGCAGTACTGCCTCATTCTCAGGAGGCGGAGCTTCATTCTCCGGCGGTGGAGGCGGCGGAATGAGTTGTGCATCATTTACTTGTTAAGCAATTAAATTATGAATAAGAAAAAAGCGGTTAACTTTTTATAGTTAATCGCTTTTTTAACAAGTAAATTAATCATTTCATATTATATAAGTTATTGGGAGATAATTTTTGAAGTATAATAATTATATTCCCATAAATGATATACGGGAATTTTTGAAAAGGGCTTAAAATTAAAAAGTGCCCGTAGCTCAGTTGGATAGAGCGCAGGTTTCCGAAACCTGAGGTCATGGGTTCAATTCCCATCGGGCATATATTATCTTTGGAAAGGATTCAAAATGAAAAAAGTTTATATTGAAACTCTAGGCTGCCAGATGAATAAATCCGACGAGGAAAGAATGCTCGGAATGCTTCAATGGCTGAATTATGAACAAACTCAAGAGCCAAAAGATGCTGATTTACTTATAATTAATACATGTTCAATAAGACAACTTTCTGAAGATAAAGCTTTTAGTGCAATTGGAACCTGGGGCAAATGGAAAAAAACACGCCCTGACCTCAAAATTGTTTTTGCCGGCTGTGTCGCTCAACAAAAGAAAGAAGAGTTATTCAAACGTGCTCCATATGTCGACTTAGTACTGGGTACACATAGGCTCTATGAGCTTCCAGAACTTATTAAGAAAATAGAAAACGGAGAACGAATCTGTTCGACAGAAGAAATACCTTATCCTGAAGATAATTTAAGTATCATACGTAAAAAAAGTGTTAATGCCTGGGTTCCAATCATGGAAGGCTGCAACAACTTCTGCTCATACTGCATCGTACCTTATACAAGAGGACGAGAACGCTCAAGAAAATTTGAACAAATTATGAACGAAATCAAACAAGCTCTATCAGAAGGATTTAAAGAAATAACCCTTTTAGGACAAAATGTTGACAGCTACCACGGAGTAAATGAAAAAGGTGAAGATGTAAATCTAGCCGGCTTATTGAGAGCTATAAATGCTCTTGATGGGAAATTTAGAATTCGATTTGTTACATCTTATCCGACAGATATCACGGAAGAACTTATTGATACAGTCGTAGAACTTGATAAAGTCTGCGAATATTTCCATATTCCAATGCAATCCGGTGATGATGAAGTTTTAAAGAAAATGAATCGCCGCTATGATGTTAAAACATACACTAAAATATGCAGCCATATTAGAGAAAAAGTAAAAGATGTTACTATTACAAGCGATTTTATTGCCGGATTTCCGGGAGAAACAGAAGAACAGTTCCAGCATACCTGTGATGAAATTTTAAAACTGGAACTTGATTATGCAAATACCGCAGCATATTCCCCAAGAGAAGGAACTCTTGCAGCAAAATGGATTGATAAATATTTACCAAAAGAAGTTAAAGAAGAACGTCTGGCAAGACTGAATGAAACAGTAAGAGAAGCTTGCCTAAAATCTAACAATAAATATATAGGACGTGAAATGGAAATTCTTGTTGAAAGATTCGGACCAAATAATAAAGGGGTATGCGTAATATCTGGCAGAACAAGAAACAATAAAATGGTTCACGTACCATGCGACAAAAACAGAATTGGAGAATTTGTCAATGTAAAAATAACAGGAGCCAAGACCTGGTATCTTAAAGGAGAGTTAATATAATGTCAGAAATGCCTGATAATTATACAGTTATCGATATTGAAACAACAGGAATAAGTCCACACTATGATGATATTATTGAATTATCTGGACTAAAAATCAGAAACAACAAAGTTGTAGATGAATTTTCCACACTTGTTAATCCTAAAAGAAACGTAAGCGAATTCATAACAAATCTAACAGGCATTACAAATAATATGCTATATAATGCCCCTGATATAAAAAACGTATTACCCAAACTTGTCAATTTTATTGCAGATGACATTATTCTGGGGCATAATGTACGTTTTGATATCGGATTTATCCAAAACAAACTCATGAAATATTTTAACCAAGAACTCACAAATGATAGCTTAGATACTCTTTTTATTGCAAGAAAGGTACTAAATCTAAAAAACTACAAATTATCAACAATTGCTGATAAATATAATATTGATACAAAAAATAATCATAGAGGGCTTAAAGACTGTTATATAACATTTGAAGTATATAATAACCTTACAGGGAAAATTCAGCCACAATATGTGCAGCAAACTCTATTATAATTATTTCCAGTGCGGTTTAAAATCTTTTATACTTTGGTAAGCAGCTGCGAAATCACCATTGAAATTAATTGCTCTGTCATCAAGAAAAACAGAAGACATTGGATTCTTTATATTTGTAATATTAGAAATATATTCACTTAAATTGTTTTCTTTTAACCATTTAATTACGAGTTTCTTATTACGAACAGTAAAAAGTTCTACATTATATTCTTCAGAAAGTTTTTTTATAAATTCAAATGCACCATCTCGTAAAGGTGGAATTTTACAATGATTGTACAAACCATCATAGTTATTTAAAACGCCATCTAAATCTATACTTATAAGTTTTTTTAACATAACATGTTAATATTATACTTAAAATATATTAAAAACAATTAGACTTTAGAGTAATGCTTTAGATTATAGAATGATAATAATCACTAATTAGTTTAGCATCAGTTTCAATATTAGGGCTTTCACAAACTATTGCACCTTTTACTTCGAAATCTTTAAAGGCTTTTAGCAAATCTTTATAATTAAAATCTGATTCTTCAAAGTTTAAATGTTGTCTTTCTCCCTTAGAAGTATATTCTATACCAGCCATATGAGCATGAAAATTTTCTAGAGGTTTTTTTTCTTCCAGTTCTCTTCCAATTTTTTCAAATATTTGTGCAAATTCATCATATGTATTCACAATACCGTTATACCTTGCATGTAAATGTGAGAAATCAACACATGGGAGCACATACTCAAATTCTTTTGATAGGTTAATAATTTCTTCTAAATCCCCCCATTGTGTTCCTTTCCCTGTTGTTTCAGGGCGAATCCATACTTTAATACCGGATTTTGATAGTATATCAGTAATAATTTTAGTTTGTTTTTTTATAGAATTATAAACTTTATCTTTATCCATATTTAGATAATAGCCGGCATGATAAGTTATTGAAAATGCTCCTACATCATGTGCAACTTCTGCAGTTTCTACTATTCTTTGAACACTTGCTTCAACTTTTTCTGTTTCTCTGGCATTTAAGTTAATATAAAACGGAGCATGAATTGTTTTAATCATAGGAGTATTTTTAACTACTTCACGGCTTTTATCACTAATTCTTACCCCCCTTACAAACTCTAATTCGAGTCCGTCTAAATTCATGTCATCTAGAATTTCAAAAGCTCGTTGGTACCCTTTATTTCCTGTACTTAAAGGCATTCCAGCTGTTAAAAAATTTAGTTTATCCATTAATAAAACCTTTCTCCTTTTTGGGGATTTACGTATTTTATAAAATCTTTGCTATCACCTACAAAGTAACTTCCGAACTGCATTACATCGAGTGATAAGCAGTCTTTAGCAGTTTTTATAACAATTTGATTATTACTGATATCCACAATTGAACCGTTGGGAATATCTGAAGAATAATGTTTTTTTACAACAGAACACTTCATTACTTTTACAAGTACCCTTCTGAAGAATGTTGATGCAAGAATAAATGGATTTAAGGCTCTGACCAAACGTTCAAGCTCAACTGCCGACTTATTGTAGTCAAGAAACATTTCCTTATCAGTAATTGCATCTGCAACAGGATAATCTCCATCTATCTGAGGTATAGATGGAAGGGGTCTTTTTTCATATTCATTTAACGCAGACAATAGTAACTGTATACATATATCATTAGTTTTATTAAACAACGTTCCCATTGTTTCATTTGTTTCTATCGGACACTTTAACTGTAGAATTATATCCCCTTTATCAAATTCTTTACTCATGTGGTGAAGAGTTACACCTGTGACTTTTTCATTGTTCATAATTACTCTAGAATAAGGATTAGAGCCGCGATACTCCGGCAAAAGTGAAGGATGCAGGTTAATAAATCCATCTTTTACCGCATTTAAAAGAACTTCCGGAATCTTATAATTAAATGAACAAACAACAGCCATATCAATATTAAGTTTTTTTATCGTATCAATTAATTCCGGAGATTTTAAATCATCATAATATATAAAGTTTAATTTCTTATTCTCAACAAACTGTTTAAATGGTTTAAACATATGGTGCGTTGGTTTCGGCCCCATTACACCAACTATATTAATTCCTTCTTGATAACATGCTTCAAGACATACAAATGCCATATCAGGCATTCCTACAAATAAAATACGTTTTTTATACTCTTTCATAAGATGCCAGCTCTTTCATTATTTGTGAACAGAATTCTACAATCTGTTTACAATGTTCACGTCTTTCCGGAGAATGAAATTCAAAATTCCGAGATAAGACACGACAACAAGTTGCGGGGAATTTTTCTTTAAACCTTTTAACAAATTCTGAAGCAATTTTTTTTGCCTTTACTTCATTTCCAAATTTATTATTCTTTCCGTAAAGAGAACTTAATACCATTAATGATCCAGAAATAGCACCACATAAGCAACCTGAACTTAATCCTCCAGAAAAAGCTGTAGCCGCAGATAATAGAGATTTTTCACATATTCCTAAATCAATTCCTTCACATACAAGACTTTCTGCACAAGAAAAACCTTGTTCAAAATGTTTAATTGCATCCATTTTATTACCCTCATTTATATATAGAATATCACAATAATAACCATTTTTATAATGTATTTACAAAAGGTCATATTCATTATTTAATATACTTTATGAGTGATAAATTTTGGATTATTGTAATAACAATTGTTCTTGGTATAGTTTATGCTGTTGACTATAAGCTTGATAAAGCAAATTCTGTTGAAGAAGATTTACTTAAAATTATAAAAGAAAGAGGCTATATAATTGTTGGAGTAAAAACAGATACACGTCCATTTGGTTATATTGAAAATGGAAAAAATATCGGTTTTGATATAGATATCGCCAAATATATTGCAAAAGATATTTTACATGACCCTAATAAAATAAAATTTGTACAGGTAACACCATCTAATAGATTATATCTATTAAACGTTGAAAAAGTAGATATGGTTATCGCAACAATGACACGAACGCCTGAAAGAATGGCTATCATTAGTTTTTCTAAACCTTATTTTGTTGCAGGGCAAGCTGTTCTAACTCGGGCTGGGAGTTCAATTCAAACACTTGCAGATTTAGATGAAAAGAATGTTGGAGTATTATATGGTTCAACCGCAGAAAAAAATATAAGAATGCTTCTCCCTTCCGTAAATGTTCTTGGATATAAGACCTACCATGACGCATATAATGCTTTAAAAGCCGGCAGAATTGCGGCAATCACATCTGACGACACAATTCTAAGGCATTATGCTCTAACTGATCATTCTGTTAAACTTTTGCCTAAACGCTATACAAGAGAATTATATGCAATTGGTATTAGAAAAGAACCAGAATCCCGTTCTCTTTTGAAAATTGTTAATATGAATGTTACTAATATGGTTAATGATGGTACACTAACCTCTTTAAAAAGAAAGTGGAAACTTAATTAATCTCTTGTTTCTTAATTATTTTAATTATAAAATATGTAGGGAGAGTAGCTAGGCTTTTAAGGGTATTTGGTATATGAAAAAAATATTGGTATCTATATTAGTATTAGTTATTATTGGTATAATTTTTTGCTTTATACCTTTTAATGCAAATAAATTTATTCCACTATTAAAACAACAAATGAAAACACAATACGGTCTGACAGTAAATACCGAAAAATTAACATTAAAAATTGCACCTACGATAATTATCAAATCTCCTAATTTTGATATTTACTATGACAATAATAAACAATTAGCCAAACTGTCAGGTATAAAAATTAAACTTGCACTCATTCCAATGTTAAGAAAAGAGTTTAAGATAAAAGATATACGAATAGATAACGCCGATTTTAAATTAGTTGTTGATAAATCCGGAAATTTAGTTGTTCAAAATCATATTAAACCCTTGAATAAATTAAACGTAATCTCTAAAATTCGCTTAAAGAAATATAATTTTGTTATTACAGATTATACAAATCAGGATTATATTTTTACAGGTAAAGAACTTATTATTTCTGATTTTAGACCTAACAAACATATAAAACTAATAACTAGAGGTAAACTATTAATTAATAATATAAAACACATTAATTATGATATATCGTGTTCTTGTGACGGGCTAGAATTTACAAATAAAAAAATTGACTTAATTGACTTCCTTCAAAAAATAAAAGAAAAACAAGCAACTGCAGATATTGTTGCAGATTTAAAAATAAAAAAACATGATAAAGAAATTAAAACTGATGGAACACTTAGTATTGATAAACTTACATTTTTCATGAATGGTGTAAAACTTCCATACAGTTACGCTGATTTTACTCTTTTGGGGAATAAAACCTCTGTTTCTTCTGTTATTTATACAAATAAAATTAATAAAATAGCAGTAAACGGATTTTTTACTAATTCAGATAACCCATCTTTTAATTTAAATGTCAAATCGGATGAAATTAACTTAAAGGATATATTATATCTTGCAAGAATTTTCTCTGATATTTCTAATTTAGCATTAATTCGTGATATTGACGGAACGTTTTATTCTGATTTTGTCTTAAAAGGGAATATGAAACATATTAAATCCAATGGTATTTTAAAACTAAAAAATGCAAATATCATAACAGATAAATTCGCAATAAATCGTTTAAATTCAGATATTGATTTTTCAGGAAACAAAATTGCAATAAAAACCGCCAGTGCTTTTATTAATAATGCACCCGTTACTATTACCGGTGATATTGTTTCAAATAAATTGAATCTCAATTTTATTGTAAATAATTTTAAACTCCATAACTTAATGTATAAAAATTGTAAGATAAATAACGGTATAATATCTGTAATTGCGAATATATCCGGTTCATATAAAGATTTTGTACCAAAAGTTGAAGCACAGCTTTCAGATGTATCAGGTATATATGATAAAACACGATTCCGTTTTTCAAATTTATCTTTTAAATCGCTAAGTAAACATGCCGGTGAGATGGTTATTACATATTTTATAGCAAACCAGCCCAAAATGCAGCCAATTACAATCCCTTCAATAAGGGCAAATTTAACAGATTCAAATATCAATATTGATACATTTAGAATTTATTCAGGAAATACTAAGATAGATATGTGGGGTAAGGTTCTTGATTATAACAATACATCAACATTTTCTTTTAAAGGTTCCGGTTTTGCTAATCCTAATGGAGTATTTAACATTGCAGAACTTGATGCCGTTTACCCTATATTTATAGAACTAAACGGTGATAAAGCTATTCAAAACATTAATTTACAAATCCTACAACAAAAATCTTGTGCTAAATTTTCATTTGCACAACCCGTGATTTTAAATTTATCAGCAAAATATTCAGATAACATTTTTAAAATTAATGATTGCAGTGTAAATTCTTATAAAGGAGTATTTACACAAAACCTAAAGAAAAACCTCACAAATTCTCAAAAAATATGCATAATAACCGGAGAATTAGAAAATATAAAACGGCCGATACTAAAAAATATAAAAGTTAATATCCTAAAAACTTGTCCAGTAAATATATATCATTATTTAGCAAAAATCACAGGGAATTTGGTTATAAACGGAGAATTATCTTCTCCTGAAATAATTGGGAACTTAAGACTTCCAATATTATCTGACAAATACGGATGTTTAACCGCCAAAAATATATCAGCAGCTTTAACTAAAAATATTATAAATTTTGATTGTACAAATGTACGAGTATTTGATAGTTCTATGGGAATTGTCGGAACTGCAGAAGCAAAATTATCTAAAAATATTAAAGTAAAATCATTAAACTTAAAATCAAAAGAACTTAATCTTGACAATTTATCATTATCACTTGCAATGTTAAAAGAATCAGGAATAAATATTACAGTTGAGAATGGAACAATGTTCTCCGAAAACGTTTTCATAGAAACACCTATTGAGCAATTAATCCTTTCCGATTTAAACTCTTCTTTTAAATTAAAGGAGAATTTTCTTGACGTACATTCTCTAACTGCGAATATGTATAATGGCAAAATTGCCGGCAAAATTAACATGAATTTGTTATCAGGTAGATACTCCGCATTTATTCAAGGACGCAATATTAGTGCTGGACCAGTTATGAAGTCACTAACTAATTTAAAGGAAAATATCTGTGGGAAACTTGATTTTGATTTTGAAATTAATAGCTCAATCAAATCAAAATTAATTGATAAAGGCTTTTTAAAATTTATGATAAGAGATGGCCAAATGAGCATACTTGGTAAAGTTGAGCATTTATTATATGCACAAAATATTATTGCTGATAATATGGCAAAAACATCTCTTGCAGTATTTACACGTGCGATATCATCAAAAGATACAGGATTATTTAAATCATTATATGGTGCATTAACAATTAATAATGATGTTATCAATATCAAAAACATAAAAATGGTAGGCCCGAATATGAGTATGTATATATCAGGCCATTATGGATTAATGTCAAATATTGCAAATGTAACCGTTCTTGGACGTTTGTCTAACACGATGGTTTCATCACTAGGTAGCTTTGGAACAATGACGATGGATAAATTTAGAATTGCTTTAAAAGGTGAAGAAACTGAAGAGTATCGAATTCTTCAAGACGGAATAGAAAAAATACCGCCGCTACCTCAAAAAAATACAAAAGAATTTAAAGCCGTAATTTCAGGACCTGCAGAAGCAAATTCTTCTGTCAGAACATTTATGTGGATATCAGAAACAGAAAAAGAATATAAAACACGTGAAATACCACAATCAAATATTTCTATTCCCAAATTTATAGAAAATTTACCATACTAATTTATACTATATAAATCAACAATATCATTAATTATTTGGAGAACTTTATTGGGTGATGTATTCTTACGAACATGGCCTATATCTTCTCCCATAGGCTTAATTTTTTGTTCTTTAGCAAGTTTATCTAGAGCATCTTTTGGCGTTACAGATTCTTTAATATTATTTTTAAACCTGTTAATATCATAGCTAAGTTCTGTATTTGGAGGTAATGATTTATTTATACTATCTATAACACCTAAAAATGCCTGTTTATAATCAATGTCAATATATTCATCTTTTTTGCTGAATATATTATAAACACTAATTGTAGAATTCCATTTATTAGTATTACGAGCTAGGATATCAACACTATCAATTAAAAATTCTGAACGCCCAAATGGAGATGTTTGGTGATTTTTATAAATAGAAAAACCAATATTATCTGCCATTTTACTCCAGGCGACACTAATTTTTTGATTTGCATTAATTGTTCTATTAATTATTTTTCCGGAAATGTATTTTAAATCCTCGTTACGTCCGGTTGCTTCGCTATAAAGGTTATCAAGTCTTGTATATCCCATTTTTTCAATACATTTATTAGTAATATCTCTTACATTATCAGATGTTTCAACAACTTTTATCCCTTTAGTATTTTTCATTGCATTAATTGTTTCTGCATTTATAACTCTCAATTTTCCGGATGGCAGTTTTTTAGATTTTCGAACAATTACCGTTCCTTGAGGGAGTTTTACTTTATTTTTTATATAGAAATCACTAGGTTCGCCGCCAATTATGTTTTCTTTAGGGTTAACTTCTAAAGCTTTATTAAACGGAATAATTATACCTATAGGTTTATTGTTCCAGTTGAAACCAATACTATTTGGAGTAACAACATGGTTGAATGCGAAATGAACAGTGTTTCTTGGTTTACGAAGCCCTTTCTTATCCTTTGAAACATTTTTAGTAGATAATATTTCACCATTTACCGGTAAATAATCTGTCATATGAATCATAACAGCCTTGTCTGCAGAAAACTCACTTAAATCATGCATTTTATGATTTAAGTTTTGACTAAATGAAATATTATTTCTAATACAGGATACTAACATAATACATTAATACCATTTTAAAGTATTTTGTTATAATTTGATAAGACAATTTTTAGTTTGTTATCGCAAATCCAAAATTTCTTGAGCCTGTTTATATGTTAAAGGTTTTGGTCCGCCAAGAATGTATGTATTTAATACAACCTGAGCATACTGTTCCGCAAGTTCAAGCTTTAAATAAGCATCTTTTAACGTTCTGCTACCGACTATAAAACCATGATTTGCCATTAATATTGCATCATAATCTTTAAAATACTTCGCAGTATTTGTTACTAATTCTTGTGATGAAGGCAATCCATATTCTGCTAACGGAATTCCTTTAAAATAATAAATATTTTCAGCCATAACCGGTGATAATAAATCTTTACCTGCAGAAGCAAAACTGCTTAAGTAAGGGGAGTGAGTATGTATAATAAAATTTACATCCGCTCTTTGTTGATAGAATTCAATATGTAATTTTTTTTCACTTGAGGGACGTTTATTTGGAGTTAATGAATTTCCATTAAAGTCCATTAATACAAAATCGCTTTCTTTTAAATGTGCATTTGCAGAACCAGCAACAGTAATTAAAATTTTATCGCCAATTCTTGCAGAAATATTACCAGAATATCCTGGAGTATAATCTTTATCCCCCATTACTTTGCCGATTTTAATAATTTGTTGTGTGATTTCTTCAACGCTTAAATTAGATGTCATCAATATCTTCCTTTATATCTACTACTACCGCTTTTGTTAAAATGTTTTTATTATTTGGTTTTTCACTTGTCTCATGTGCAGCTTTATATAATGCTTCATTTTTTGCTTTTTGTTTATTTATATTATCAGGATTTTTAACAACTAACTTATCATAATCAACAGTTGTACCTTTAGGGTCAACAGCAAGCACCATATTTATAAATGCGTTTTGTCTTACAAAATCATATCCGAAATTCAATTTAACATCTTGCGGGCCAACACTGGCGTAAAAAGAACATTCCTGGAATAATCTATCTGTAGGACTGTCATCTGACAAACAGACAGAACCTTGCCAAGCAAGTACAAGATAAGGACATACCCTTAAATATTCTCGGATATACACATTTGAACGTCCATATCTGTATGCATCAAATACAGGCATAGGAGTATCATCATTATATGCTGATTGTAAATAATTAATATCTTGCATCCATCGTTTATATTGTAAGTGCCAGCTCGGACCTGCACGTCCAATCATCTGAGTATTACCAGTACCGTATAATGTAGCAGCACCTTCAAAGTTTAATCCAAAACTGGTATAAAATTGTTTTGCTTCATTTTTATAACTAAATAAACTTTGATGTAATTGTGCCATATATCGAAATCTTGTTGTTCCAATTCCATGACTGGCTAATTTATTGAAATATCTGTCTTCATACATGTCTTGGAAATAACCGGCACTAACTCGATTTTCAAATCGGGTTGGAAATTTTGGACCGAATAAATTATTCGTATTGTAAGCTTTTCTGTATATTAAGTCTGCACCATACTTAGGCATTCTGCGGCCTAAAAACCAATCATCTGTATAGTCGTATGATGCATATAGTAATTTCAAATTATCATCAAGCTTTTGTTCCCCTCGAACAACAACTTTGCTTCTTGATGTACCATAGCTAACTTGTGTTTCATTTGTTGCACTCCAAAACCTTGCAACACCACCAAATCCTATTTTATTTCGATAGGTTAAGGCCGGAATGAGTTTTAATAAACAACCTCTTGGTAATTGAACAACAAACCCGGGACCAATATACATACCTAGATATCTTCTTGAACCAAGTTCTGGATAGTTACCTTCGACAAACTCATGACCCTTGTTAGAGTATATTTTCATGCTTGGAATTTTTAATATTGTTTTTCCACCGCTTATAACTTCAGCTTTTTTTAATTGTAATGTATCTAAATTTTCACCAGTATTAATAATAATTTCTTTTGATTTCAGTTTAAATATTTTAGATTTTCCATCAGTAATAAATCTTTGTTCTTCTTCCGGTATAATCATAGAACGCATGTACTGTCTGGCATCAGGGCCACCGCTAGTTCTAAACATTAGAGGAGAACTTTTTTCTACATCAATAGTACCTTTTACTTGAGTTATTATATTTCTTTGTACATACCCTTCTTCTGAACGAATTTTTATATCTGGATTTTCTGTTACAGGTTTCACCATAAAAATACTTTCTTCATTTAAATCGATATCAATTGACTCACCTGTAGTTTTTTGACCGGCTTTTGTAATAACAACATTACCGTCCGCATGCATTTTATTAGAGTTTCTATCATATGTTAAAACATCAGCAGTAAGAGTTGTTCCTTGATGAGGAAACGTGACAAGTACATTCCCGGTTGCAGTCATTAAACCTGTTTCAGTTAAATAGTCCATATGTTTACAATCAATTGTAATTTGAGTTTGCTCTGCATTTTTAGCTTTTTTAGCACGTTTAGCTTTTGCTTTTTTATAATCATCCGTTTCAAAGAATTGTTCTTCCGGTTGAGTATCAGTATTTATTTCTTCTTCCGGAGGGTTAAGTTTTTTTTGTTTTTCTTCCTCTTTAGCGTAATGATATGCTTTTATTTTTAAACGTATTAGTTTTACTGGTGGGATTGTTCTATTCGGATTATTATTTTTTTCTTTTTCTTTTGTATCGTAATCATCATGTGGGATAAACTGACCTCTTCCATCTATAATAGGATCACCAAAGAAACTATCTCCGACAAAATCTGCAGGATTTTCTCCAAGTGCAAATGCAGGGTTAATTATTAACATAAATAATGTTAATACTAATATTATTATTCTGTTGATTTTTTGTTTATCCAACTTTTTTCCCTTATATTAAATATAGTTTAGAGGATTTCGCGGCTGCCCGTTAACACGAACCTCAAAGTGGCAATGTGGTCCTGTGCTATAACCAGTAGAACCTTCTCTTCCTACTTGTTGCCCTTTTTGAACAACTTGTCCTTTTCGGACAGATATAGAACTCATATGCGCATACAACGTTGTAATTGGCTGTCCACGTACTATACCATGATCCAGAATTACAACTTGCCCATATCCGCCATACCATCCGGCATATATTACACGGCCCGTATTTGATGCTCTTATTGCACCTCCATTTGGCCCGCCTATATCAATACCTGAATGGAATATTCTACTTTTGAATATAGGGTGTATTCTATATCCAAAAGGTGACGTAATAGGTCCTGAAATAGGTTTAATAAAACCGGTCGTAACTGCGACTTTCGAACCAGAATTCGGCTTAATATTTGAAATCATTGCTTCAATACTTGCCGATTGTCTTGCCAGTTCTCTTTCCGAACGTTCATAATAACTTCTGTTAGTTTTTAACTTATGAATCATTTCCTGATTTTGTGCAATATTATTTTGAATAATTTTTTGTTGACAATTTATGTCATTAATAGTTTTAGCAAGACTACGTTTTTGGGCTTCAATTTGTGCCCTTAGTGCAAGGATTTGCGCTGCTTTTTCCCGTGCTTTTTGAAGACGTTTATAATCTTCTTTGACAACTATACTTTCAAAATGCAATCTATCAATTAACATATTAATATCAGACGAAGTTAAAAGTAATTGGAAAAAGCCAGTTCTCTGGCTTTTAAAAATTTGTCTTATACGATTTTTTAAATCGTTATCAAGTTCCATAAATTCGATATTTGCCTGTCTTAAACTAGCTTCCATCGAAGTAAGTTCTTGTTGTTTCCGGGTATAAGCATCCTGGGATGCTTTTAATGAATTTTGAGTATTAACAAGCTTTCTTTGGTTTTTATATAATTTATTAGTTTCAAGATTTTCTAAAATCCTGTAATGACGGGCCTTTTCTCTTGCTTGTGCTTGTTGGCGTCTGATAGTTTGAATTTTTTTAACGTTGGTTGAGTAGGAACTGTTATTTGCATAGCAAAAATTATGCCCTCCGCATGAGAACAAAATGCATGTTATTAATACTAAAATCTTTCTTAAATTCATACTTATTTTATACTATTTTGCCAATAATGGCAGCAACATCAAACCGAAAGTCCAAGCAATAAAAGTAATTGCAATTAATAAAACTATAGCACGTTGATGTTTTCTAAAAAATTCCATTATTAACCCTATCTCCCACTTTTAACTTATTTTACTATTAAAAAGAAGATATTGCAATCATCAAATATACTTATTATTTGCAAAAAGTAACAAAATATTTTAATATGGACTAAGTATGGCAAAGAATTTTTTATCTATTAATTCAAGTTACAATGATTTTGTTTCTTTACAATCCTCAGAAGTGGATAAATACATTTTAGAAAACCATGAAGGGGTGTTAAGTAAAGTTTACGGATTCTTTCAAAAGACAGAAAATCTACTATTAATCACGGGATTTTTCGGAACTGGTAAATACCAAATTACCAACCATGTAATGAATTATATTGATAAAGATGTTCTTTCTTTAAAATTTGAATGCTCCCCTTCATCTACTCTTGATGATATTTTATTAGTATTATGGAAACAATTCTTAGAAATCAACTCTGATGATACACTAATTTATAAATTTTCACAAACTAAATCTTTCCAAGAAAAAATATCAAATTGTTTCTCTGAAACGACTTCAAATATTGTTATTTCACTATATAATTTTGATTTAGTAAATGTTGAAAATGCACCGGATATATTAAATTTTTTATGGAATTTATCAATTGATGAAAAAATTAAAATAGTAATAACGTCTAAAACATTTGATACATCTACTATTCCTGAGAATATTCAGTATACTAAAGTTATTTTAAGAGCCTTTTCACGTCCAATTTTTGAAAAATATTTACACGATAAAGATATTAAAGCTACTTCAAGAATTTTAGATGAACTTTATAAAATTACACGAGGATACTATTTTTATACAGAAATTACAACTAAAATCCTCAACATTAAAGCTTTATCAGTCAGTGACTTTTTAGTTGCCTATACAAACTCGGCAATGTCCTTTGATAAATTTCTTGCTAAAGCATATATAAGTATGCTGCCAGATGATTGTTTCAAGCTTTTATCAATAATTTCCCTCATTCGCCATCCTATAGATTCACAAGTCTTAGATTATTTTGAAGCATATGATATTCATTCCATCGATTATTTAAAAATTAACTTATATATAAAAGCAGTAGGAAATTTATTTATCATAAACAATTATTTCCGAGAAGCACTATTAAATGAACTTGACCAAAATACGGAATTTACTATAAGACAAAATATTGTTAAATTCTATAATTCTCAACTTCCATTAAATCCAGGAGAAAGATTGATACAAATTTCTCGGCAAACAATGCGTTCAGAAATAGAATATCATACAAGCATAATCTCTCCGCATAATACAGAATGTCAAACTAACACTGAAAAAACTGATTGCCAATATAAATCAGTAAATGACTTGTTAATAGCTGCAGATAATTTTGTTGCTGCTTACAACTACAATGATGCATTAAAAATCTATAATACATTACTTGAGCATGAAGATATAGATAAATACACAATTTATCGGGAATTATTAAAAATCTATGAAATTCTAGGAAATTGGAAATATGCCCTTCATTATGCAAATTATTTAGTAAAATATTACCTTGAAAAAAATGATAATTATAATGCAAATCTTATCAAATTACGCATTGCCAAAATATATTATCAATCTTATAAAACAAATGATGCAATAAATATTTTGTCAGAAATCATTTCTGAAGCTACTGAAACAAAAATTACAATTAATGCATATACGCTGCTTGCAAATATTTACATATCTTTAGCAGCTAAAAATAAAGCTTATGAATTATATAACAAAGCCGTAATTTTATCAGAACGTGAGCCAAATATTGAGAACTTAGCAGAATTGTATTTCAAATTCGCAATTCTTTCAGATGAAAACGATGACGCTGAAACCGCTGTTAGATATTACAGAAAATGCATAGATGTATCTGCTGATAATTGCAGGTATAAGTCTTTATCATATTCTAACCTGGGAGATTACTATCTTGATATTAATGATAAAGATCAAGCATTAACTAATTTTAGGGAAGCATATAAATATGATGAAAAAAACTCAAATAGTTACGGCATGTACTATACAGCATCAAATATTGCTAAAATTATTGTAAAAACAAATTTAATCGAAGCACATTCATACTTATTAAAGTCAAAGCAAGCTGCAGAAAAATCTAACGATATTTTTGCAATTGCGAATGCAAGCTTACATCTTGGCGATTTTTTCTCAAATACTGATAAACTCGAAGAGGCATTAAAAGAATATATATATGTTTACAAACTGGTTAAAGATAAATTTAATCAAAATAACAAAAGTAAAATAGGCAAACGAATAGAAAACATAAAAAAACTGATTGGAGCCGAAAAATTCAATGAAATCTGCAGTAATGAATATTAAATATGATTTTTCAAAATTTTCAGATGCATTTTTAAATCAAAATGCAAAACTTAATCTCATATCAAAAAATGAAGAAAAATTTTTATTCGAGAAACACATATACGATTCTCTGGCAATAAAATTGTTTTTTGACAAGTACAACATTATCCCCGATACACTGTTAGACATCGGGACAGGTGGAGGTTTTCCGGCAATTCCAATAGCTCTTGAATTTCCAAATATTGAAGTAACAGCTTTAGATAGCATTAGAAAAAAAATATTTGCAATTGAATCAATAAAAAATGAACTTAATATCAACAACTTAAACACAATATGTAATAGAGCTGAAAATATTAATGATAAAACATTTGATATAATAACATCTCGTGCAGTTGCTACAGTGAGTGTAATTGTACAATATGCAGCTCCATTGCTAAAAAAAGAAGGATATTTTGTAGCCTACAAATCAAAACGTGCTATGGACGAAATTGAAGATGCAAAAGATATATTAAAGAAGAATCGTTTACAATTTATCGAAACTCTTGATTATACATTACCTTTGGATGAAGTATATGAAAGAAAACTACTTATATTCAAGGCTATTTAATATTTAGAAATTTACACAGCTTTTTTATTAGATTCCGCATACTTTTGTCTTTAGGAAGTGCGACATCGGAATAATAGTTTTTATAACTTTTAATAATATTTTGAGGCAAAGTTCTATTTTTTGATAAAGTATCTGCCAAAAATTGCAAATATTCATCCTGTTCTTCTTTGTACATAAAATCTTGCGCCCGCAAATCTTCATCTGCTTCATAATGAATAAGAGCATGATATGCAGTTATAATACTTTTATCTTTTGTATCCTGCGGAAAACTTAACAGAGCCTGTCGAACAGGAATCTGACCAGTTATAACAAGAATTATTAATCTGGATACAAGCTGTCTGTCATTCATAATGACATAATTTTAGTACAAAAAACGATTAAGGGGAATCAATTTTTATAAGGTTAAAACTAGGCTCTATAATATCCTTTGGGCCTATATGATAGTCAAAACTTACCTGTGTATCATCTCCTAAATCAATAATATTAGATGGCGGCTCTTTCTTTTTCATTAATTTAGAATATGTTGATTCATGTCTAATTATAATTTTATTTGATGTTTTCTTTGCATTACAAGCTGTACAAACTGATATTGCACCTATACTTAAACAGATAATTAAAATAATACTTAAATATCTATTCTTCATATAAATATTATAACATTTTTTTGAATTTAGTTAACCCCCGAAACACTAAGAATTCTTTCTTTCATAAATTCGGCATAAGAATTTATATCCTCATCTAAATTTTCCGTATTTTTTACTAGTATTTCTAAATCGATAATAACTTTTTCATTCTTTAATTTGTTGAACATTGATACACCTCCCTATCCACATAATCCATAAACGGCCATGCTTGTTTATTTCTTTAGTTTTTGTTAATGCTTTGTTACATTTCTTAACACAAAAGGCAATTTTGAAAAAGAAAAAAACTTTATATAGAAGTAAGCGGGATATTAAATTGGGGGATATTAATATGACAAGAGTTAATGGAAATGGTAATGGTTTAACACCTGAAGAAATCAAAGCAAGACGTGAAGCTTTCAATAAAATTAAAGAAGAAGGCCATGAAATCATTTTAACAGCAAGACCAGGTAAAAATTCAGGTGTATCTTATGACTATATGGATAGATTAAACAAAGATATCGAAGCTGGTATATTCGAAGATAACAATAAAGATGGTCAAAAAAATAAATTTTCAAATTACGATAAAAGAAATTTAGGAAACGAATTTACTGATGTATTTTCTGAACACGGTTATTCAACAAGATTTACAAGAATGAAAGCCGGTGAACAATATGCTATTACTTATGATGATTACGTAAGATTAGCAGATGCTGCAGGCTATGTTCTTAAAGAAGAAGAAAAACAAGAAAAACCGGCTCCTGCTCCTGTAGAAAAGAAAATGCCAGAACTAAAACCGGTTCCATTTAAAATTCCGGAAACTAAATTTCCAGAATTAAAATTAAAACCAATACAACCACAAGGTCCTAAAGATGTTGTAACTTGGGACATTACAGAAACAGAATACCCTGATGGATCAAAAGTAAGAACAGGATCATATACTGTAAACGGGAAAGAAACTACTGTAAATGAAGCTATTAACCCAACTGATACAGCTGCAGTAGAAAAGAAAGAAGAAACTCCGGTTGTTACAGATACTACAACACCAAAAGAAGAAGTTGTAATTGGAGATACTGATTCTGCACCTCAAAAGAAAAAAGAAGCTCTGGAACCAGATGCAGTAACACCTCAAGCTAAAAATGATACTCCAGCAGCTCAAGTTCCTGCTCTTGGCGCACTTACAAAAACAACAGTTGAAGCACCGGTAGCTGCTCCTGAAGAAAAGAAAGAAGTTCCAACTGCAGAAGTTAAAGATAAAACTCCGGTAGCACCAGTTGAAGAAAAGAAAGAAACTCCGACAGCAGCTGAAGTTAAAGATGAAACACCAGTGGTTGATGAAAATTTAACAGCAGAAGAAAGATTAGCCGCAGAAATTGCAAATGATCCATTACTTGCAGGAAAATCAACTGAAGAAAAACTTAAAATTCTAAGAGGTCATGATTTCGCTCTATATAAAGAAGCACGTGAATTAGAAAAAACTAAAGTTACTGAAACTAAACCAAGATTCTTAGGATTAGGTAAAAAAGAAGTTGAAAGAGATTTAACCCCAGAAGAATTAGCACAAAACAGAGAAAGATTAGAACAAATTAAAGCAGAACAAGAAAAATATCAAAGATATCAAGTATACGTAGATGATATTGAAGGCGCAGAATACTGGACAGACAAAATAGCATCTCAAGAACTAAGAGATAAGAACGGTGATGTTGTTGCAGCATATCCACAATATTATCAAGTAACAGTGGTTGATGATCAAGGCAAAGAACATAGAGTTGCAAGAGTAGAAACATATAACCCGGAAACTCTTCAAAATAATGTTAAATTCTATTCATTAGATGTTCAAAAAGTTGGCAACCCGACTACTTCACAACCTTTATACTATTCAGTAGTTCCAGATATGAACAATGAATTAACAAATGTAAAATTAAAAGAAGGCGAATATATTATGGCTAGATAATTTCATTTACAAAAAATATAAGCCGCAGAATAAAATCTGCGGCTTTTTAGTTTTTTATTTTTCAAGAATTATTTTTATACTAACTGTTGAAAAATTCTTTTTATTATACTTTTTTAATTTGTCTAATGTTTTAGCATCCGGATATTGTGACTCATGCCAATCACGCAATTCAATTATTTTAAATTTACTTTTATTAATAATATCAATATAATCGTCAAAAAATAATCGGTTTATGGTTTTTCGATACATTATTTGATTAACTAGTAATTTACAAGTTTCTTCATCATAATTCTCTGCTAACTTTTCATATAATTCAGATTCTGAATATATTAAATGTCCCCATTTTTCTAGTTTGATATTATTAAAATCAATTAAACCATATTTTTCTGTTCTTAAATAAGTATGATGTCCTTTATGTGAAGAATAAATCGGCCCCATCAAAGCACTCAAACGTCCGCCGGTTTTAAGCAAATCATACATTTGAGCAATAGATTCTTCTAAATTGCTTATATGTTCAAAACAATTTGTTGAATAAATAAAATCAAAACCTTCATCTGCAGAAAAATCTGTTATACAGGATTTGAATTGTTTGTAAAAATCAGTTTTATTATTCTCATCTGCTCTTTCAGGATCTACACATGCCCAAGATTTAACACCCAATTTTCTTGTTATATCTACAGGAGTAACACCGCCGACTTCAAGAACTTTTTTATTTTCAAACAATTGTCTTGTAACACAATCCTTGATGTGATTAATTTCACCAATATTTAATATTGCTAAATCGTCATTTGTAACCATCAAGTATAAATAATAGCAAAAATAATGTATAAAACAAAATCTTTATAAAATAAATTCGCAATAAAAAAACTCC
>CALUXV010000010.1 GCA_944324835.1 Candidatus Gastranaerophilales bacterium | reverse complement strand
TTAACGGTAGACTAAAGTCTACCCTACAGAGGGAAATGTTTTTAGTCATTCTGAGCGTATGCGAAGAATCTCTTTTGGGTAAGTGACTAATAAAAACATCAATTAATATCAACAACACTTACACCATCGCCACCTTCGGTGTTCTCTCCCGGTCGGTATTTGCATACGTAAGGCGAAGTTGAAAGGAAGTCCCTGACACTCTGTTTCAAAGCTCCGGTTCCGTGACCGTGAATTATGAAAACAGGAGTCAAATTATACAAACTTGCCTTATCCAAATATGCTTCCAATTCGTCCAGTGCTTCTTCGACTCTAAACCCTCTCAAATCCAGAGTATTAGACATTGAATACCGTTTAATTTCAACCGGTTCAATCAGTTTCTTCGGTGCGTTCGGTTTTCTCATCAATGATTTATTCAAAACCGCAAGTTTATTCTTCTTCATCTTGGTCTTGATATTTCCCATCAAGACAAGAACATTATCGTTCTTATCCGGAAGTTCCAAAAGTTCTACTTCCTGATTCAAATCCTTTACCATAAATACATCATGAGGTTTTGCAATGTTCCAATCTATTTCCTCATATTTTTCAGCCTCAATTAATTCGTTTACGCCTTTGTGAAATTTAGATTCTAAATTCGCAAGTCTTGAATAAGAACGTCTTGCAATCTTTTCTGATTTTTCTTTTCTTAAATTATACAAAATATCCTTGATTTCAGACTTAACCCTGTCCATTTCACCTTCAAATCGGGACTTTATTTGTTTGATTGTTTTATTCTTATCTTTTTTTAGTTCTGTCAGTTTCTTTTCGTATTCTTTTTTTAACTCTTCAACTTCGGATTTTGTATCCTCTGTTTCCTGCAAATTTGCACTCAAGCGGTGATGTGTATCCTGCAATTTTTCAACAACAGTCGATGACAAATCCCGATGGTTATTCAGCAAATCCTTTGCCTCATCAACCAGAGTATTATCAAGCCCAAGCATAGAAGATACAGCAATTGCGTTGCTCAAGCCCGGAATTCCGATTATGAGTTTATAAGTCGGTGATAACGTTGATGTATCAAATTCAACACTTGCATTCTTAAAATACTTGTCAGTATATTCTAAAGACTTTAACTCTCCGTAATGCGTTGTAGTAACACAAACAGCATGCAAATCTTTCAGTTTCTTTAGGATAACTTCCGCAAGTATTGCCCCTTCCTGCGGGTCAGTTCCGGCACAAAGTTCATCTATCAATACAACCGTTTCAAAATCCGAGTTGTTTATGATATCTATAATAATTTTCATGTGCGATGAAAATGTTGACAGGTTTTGTAAAATATTTTGTTCATCACCTATATCTGCGAAAACTTTTCTAAAAGGGTAAATTTTGCATGCTCCGCACGGCAGAAACATGCCGGATTTTGTCATCAAAAGGAATAATCCGACTGTTTTTAGAGCAACTGTTTTCCCGCCTGTATTTGAACCTGTAATTATGATTGATTTGTAACCATCTCCGATTGAAAAATCATTCTCAACAATTTTTTCAACCCGTCCTATCAAAAGCGGATGCCGCATTTCTTCGATTTTTATAATTTTATCTTCTGAAAACTCCGGCTTAACCGCCTGAGTTTTCACCGAATATCTTGCTTTTGCAAAATGAAAATCTATTTCCGCTAAAATATCAACTGATTTTCTGATTTCATCAAGATTACTTTTTACAGAGGATGTCAGTTCAATCAGAATATGGATAATTTCGCCTCTGATTTTGGCATTAACCTCTCTGATTTTATTATTCAAAGGTACAATCTGAGATGGTTCTATATAAAATGTCTTGCTTGTAGCGGAAACATCATGCACAATCCCGTCAATTTTGTTTTTGGAAGGGGCTTTAACCTGAAATACAACTCTATCATCCCTTATTGTATAAATATTTTCCTGCAAATGTTTATTAAAATCAGGCGTGTTTAATAACTTTGTAACAGTATCTTTTAACTGAGCCTGCGTATCTTTCAAAGACGAATACAAGCCGCTTAGAGTCGGAGTAGCATTTTGCCGGACTTCATAATTTTCATCAAATGTATCTGAAACCCTGTCTTCCAAATCTTTATCAACAAAAAGATTATACGCAAGACCGTTTAATAGAGATTCATGTTCCGCATTTTCTCTCAAAAAACTCTTCACAAGCCGTGAAGTTCTTAATGTTTTTGCAAAATCTATCAGTTCTGCTTCTGAAAAATATTCTACATTTAAACGTACATTTTTTATATCAATCACAAAATCAAGCGGAATATCCATTGCATAATCAAGAATACGCCTTGCCTCATCCGTAAATTGAAGAGATTCTTCTATTTGTTTTCTATTATCAGATGGCAAAAGATTCAGGCACAATTCTTTCGACTGCTTTATCTTTGAACAGCCGGCCAAAAGTTCCAAAACTTTCTCATATTCCAATGATTTTCTAGTTTGTTCCATCAAATCCATACTAAAATCATACCACAGAGAGATACAATTGACTTATTGTATCGAATACGATACAATAATAGTATGAAGGAAATTAGGCAATATATAAAACTGAATGGAAAATCTCCATATGCAGAGTCTATAAAGAAATTTGATAAGTCAGTAAGAACTCGAATAGAAATGCGGCTGGCACGTGTTAAACATGGAAATTATGGAGATGTAAAGCAATTATCAAATAATTTATATGAATTAAAGTGTACCTTTGGAAATGGGATAAGAATATATTTTACTGAAATTGAAAATATTATTATTGTTTTATTATGTGTTGGAGATAAATCTACACAAGCCAAAGATATACAGAATGCCAAAGAATATATAAATGATTTATTTGAAAGAGGAACATATGAATAATATAGATATTAATAAGTTAAAAGAAAATACAATTTCTCATGAAGAATATTTAATCAAAGAATTGCAAGATACTGAATATCAGAAAGAATTTCTCAATGCCACAATTGAAGAATTTTTAGAAGACGGCGATTATGATTTATTCTTCCAATCTCTTGAACTTGTAATTAAAGCCAGAGAATCGGTATCAGAATTTGCGAAAAAGGCAGGTGTTACCCGTGCAGCCCTTTACGAAATGTTTAAAGGGGAACGTGTACCAAGGCTTGATACTGTCGGAAAAATTCTTAAACAGTTGGGATTTAAATTAAATGTGGCTTAACCCTTCTTGCCGCCGGTAAGTTTCCCAATCACAATACCAAGTACGATTGACATTGTTTGAGAAATCAACGGTTTTATATTTTCGTTGAAAAATTCCTGACGTTTATCTATTTTGTGTTCCCAGTTGCGGATGATTGATTTGCCGGGTTCTATTGCAACAACATTCCCGTTTATAACTCCGGGACAAAAACTGTTGCAATCCAATAAAACTGTTAATATATCTTTGGTATCAGCATCTCTCGGTACCGGAGAATCAGGAAGTTTTATTGAATACGGTTGATTATCTATTGTTCCTGAAATAGTTAAATCATCCGGAACATACAATCTGTTTCTTATAATTTTGTTATAAATTTCTTTCGATTTTGCTTCTCTCGGATAAGACAACGTTAAATCAATATCTTTATTATTGTATTTTCCTTTGTAATTAATAGAAATTGTATCCGGAGTTATTTTATTATCGGTTGCCAGTTCTAACCTTTTTCCGCCTATAACTCCTTCTCGATATACTTTTTTATTTTTATAATCATAAATAGTTTTAATGCACGCATCTTGGTTATTTATTTTACCTTCATCAATACAAAGTCCTTCACCTGAAAGTTCTTTGTTGGTTTTCAAAATAGAATACATTTCTAGAAACGATGCAGAATCTGCCTTTTGCGATAAATCAACCTTGTTATCGCCATTGAAATTTGTAGGAGCTGCACCGTTACCCGTTTGAACAGGATTCCCGCCATGTAATCTTATATAATCATCAATCATATTTCCCATATAGGTATAAAGAATATTTAAAACTGAAAATTGACTTTAAATACATAAAGCATTACAAAATATTACATACATGATTTCTGTTTAATATATAATATTCTTATGAAGTACAGAGAAAATGTAAGAAATTTTTGTATAATAGCACACATTGACCACGGTAAATCAACACTTGCAGACAGACTTCTTGAAGCAACAGAAACAATTGCTCCGAGAGATATGCAAAACCAGTTGATGGATACAATGGATATTGAGCGTGAACGAGGAATTACCATTAAACTCAATTCTGCAAGAATGCACTATAAGGCTGATGATGGCAAGGATTACATTCTAAATCTCATTGATACTCCGGGACACGTAGATTTTTCGTATGAAGTTTCACGTTCGCTTGCAGCTTGTGAAGGTGCACTTTTAATCGTTGATGCTACTCAGGGTGTAGAGGCGCAAACTCTTGCTAATGTGTATCTTGCTGCCGAACAAAACCTTGAAATTATTCCGGTAATTAATAAAATAGACCTGCCGTCTGCGGATGTAGAAAGAGTAAAAGAAGAAATCGAAGAAACACTTGGTATTGATGCATCTATGGCTATTCCTGTCAGTGCCAAAACAGGTGAAAATATTCACGAGGTATTGGAGGCTATCGTAAATTATATGCCGCCACCGGAGGATAACATTGATAAACCGTTAAGAGCGCTGGTTTTTGACAGTGCATATGACCCTTATTTAGGTACACTTTGCTATTTCAAAATCATTGACGGAGAAATGAATCTGGGAGACAAAGTAAAATTCTTAGCTTCGGGAAAAGAATACGAAATTGTAGAACTTGGATACTCAACACCTAACAGAGTACCCGTTAAAAAACTCGTATGCGGTGATGTCGGATACTTTGCAGGTTCTATTAAAGAAATAACAAGATTTGTAGGTGACACAGTTACAAACTCTGAGAATCCGGCTAAAGAACCTTTACCGGGGTATAAAGAAGCTCTTCCGATGGTATTTTCAGGGCTTTATCCTGTCGATAACGAAGATTATCACGAACTTAAAGAATCTTTAGAGAAACTAAAACTTAGTGACAGCAGTATTACATTTGAACCTGAAACATCTTCTGCTCTAGGCTTTGGTTTTAGATGCGGTTTTTTAGGAATGCTGCATATGGAAATAGCACAGGAACGGCTTGAAAGAGAGTATGACCTGTCAATAGTAACAACAGCTCCTTCTGTTGTATATAAGGTTCATAAAACGGACGGTGAAGTGGTTGAAATTGATAACCCGGCAAACCTTCCGCCGGCCCAAGTCAGAGATTATATTGAAGAACCTTATGTAAAAGCTTCTATAATCACACCAAACGACTTTGTTGGTACACTTATGGATTTATGCCAATCAAAACGCGGCATATTTATAAATATGCACTATATAGACAAAGTCAGACAAGAACTTGTTTATCATATTCCATTGAGTGAGGTTATCACCGATTTTTACGACCAGTTAAAATCACGTACAAAAGGGTATGCAAGTTTGGATTATGAATTTGTTGATTATAAACGCTCAAAACTCGTTAAACTTGATGTACTTTTAGCAGGTGAAGTTGTTGATGCTCTGTCTGTAATCTGTCACGAAGACAGCGCATTCCATATCGGACAAAAATTAACCGCAAAGCTTAAAGATATTATTCCTCGTCAATTATTTGAAGTTCCGATTCAAGCCGCAATCGGCGGACGGGTTATAGCAAGAACCAATATCAAAGCTTTGAGAAAAAGCGTACTTGATAAATGTTACGGCGGTGATATAACCAGAAAAAGAAAACTGCTTGAGAAGCAGAAAAAAGGTAAAAAACGTATGAAAGCTGTAGGTAAGGTTGAAGTACCACAAGAAGCATTCATGGCTGTATTGAGCCTAAACGAAGAGTAAGGGATAAAGCGATAAAGGGATAAATGATATTTTGTTTAAAGTCAACTTACTCATTTAAAATAAAGTATAAAAGGGGAAATAATATGATTGATAATTTACTAATATGGCTTAGTTCTACAATGGAACATATAATAACTGTTTTAGGACCTTGGGGTGTTAGTCTTTTAATGGCAATTGAATCTTGTAATATTCCGTTACCGAGTGAGGCTGTGTTACCTTTTGCAGGAATACTTGTAAACAAAGGTGTTATGAATTTTCATGTTGCAGCAATATTCGGGGCAATCGGCTGTGTATTAGGCTCTATTCCGTCGTATTATTTGGGATACTTTGGCGGCAGACCGTTTGTTGAAAAATACGGGAAATATTTTCTTGTATCACACAAAGACCTTGAAGAAGCTGATGCATGGGTTGATAAATACGGTGATTGGGCCTTTTTTATCTGCCGGATGCTGCCTGTTGTAAGAACTTTTATTTCATTGCCTGCCGGAATTTTAAAGGCAAGAAAAAGAACATTTTTTACTCTGACATTTTTGGGCTCTCTAATTTGGTGCTATCTGCTTGTATATGTTGGAGTAAAAATGGGCGAAAATATGGAAGCCTTAAAACATATCTGGCATAAATTTGATGCGGTTATTATAATAGCGTGTCTTATTTTAGGAATTTTATACGTTTATAAACACTTTAAACATTTAAAAGAATCCTAATGTAACAATTAATTTACATCCTAACAAAAAACAGGTAAAACATGTTTTAAAATGAATATAATAAGTTAGGAGGAAAAATATGTTGAAGGTTGGGTTAGGAAATACAAATTTTAGAGCGGTAAATTTCAAAAAAGATGAAAACAAGCAGCAACCTCAACCTTTAGCGGGGAAAATTGTTCAGCCAACACCGAATAAACCAACTGAAAAATTACCTGGATATGCTTATCCTCCAATTGCAGGGCTTATCGCACCGCCTAAAGTTCCCAAAACTCCGACACCTATAGTTGTTCCGGCTTGGGCTGGAGTGATTGCCGCTCCAACACCAAAGAAACCTGAAACAACACCTGATGTTGTACCGCCTTTGGCAGGCTTAATCCCTGCACCGGTTCCGGAAAAAATTAAAGAAGACGAGAAAAAATAATTAATGTACAAACTTTATACTGCAACAATAGAAATAACAAGAAGATGTAATGCGAAATGCGTACATTGTATTATCGGTGCGGGACAAGCTAAACCTGAAGAATTAACAACCAATGAAATTTTAACTCTTATTGAAGATATGAGTGACCTCGGGTGTCAAAATATTGCATTAACAGGCGGCGAACCTTTTTTAAGAAAAGAATGGCCGTTATTTCTTCAAAAAATATCAAGCCTTGATATGCAGACAATATTTATGACCAATGCAATACTGATTAATGATGATATCATCGATATACTGAAACTTTATCCGAATATCGGAATGGGAATTAGTTTAGACGGAGCAGATAAAGAAACTCATGATTATGTAAGAGGCATTCCGGGAATTTTTGACCATTTTTGTGAAATTGTTCCGAAGCTAAAAGAAGCCGGGATTTATATTGCAATTCCGACGACTGTTATGCAGTCCAATTATGACAAATTGGAAGATATAAGAGATTTGTTAATAAATCTTGGTGTTGATGCCTGGCAGCTGCAAATTGTAAAGCCGAGTGAACGACTTCCCGAATCTGAATTATTAACGGAAAAACAATACTACAAACTTGCAGAAAATATCGCAGATTGGAGAGAGAAATATTCTGACAAACTTACTATAATGGAGTCTGACTGCATTGGTTATTATTCAAAACTGCAAGATAGACTTTATATACAAAATTGGCGTGGTTGCGAATGCGGAATATACTCCGTTAGTATTGAAAGTGATGGAAACGTCAAGGGCTGTCCTAATATGAATAATTCAGAAGGAAATATAAAAAACAGACCGTTTAAAGAAATTTGGGCTGACCATAACTCATTCAGGTATAATAGATGCCCGCAAATAGAAACATTAAAAGGCTACTGTCAGGATTGTAAACACAAATATATTTGCAGAGGCGGCTGTCCGACAAATCCTAAAACAACGTCCGGCAGTGCATTTTGTTTATACAAAATAGAGCAAGTTGGATGTGACAAAACTTAATATATTGGTAAAAATTAGCAAAAACCTAAAAAAAAATGTTTTATATTAAACATAAGGAAGGGTTACAATTATGGGAATCCAAGTAGGTAATAATAGTCAAATACCAATTTATACAAATGGTAATAATATAAAATTCAAACAAAATTTTACTACTTCACCTGCTAATCAACCCCAAGAAGATACGTTTGAAAAAAAAGGTTTGTCAAGAAAGAAAAAAACAATTTTTGCAGCAGGTATTGCAACAGCAGCTATTGTTATAGGCTTACTTGTCAATAAGCACATTAAAACCCAACAGTTAAAAAAAGTACCGGAAGAATTTAGAACAATATTTAAAGAATTAAGAAACGAAACCGGAGATAATTTTGTCAATAAAGCATATGATAAACTAAAAAAATATATGAAACTTGAAGGTATTGCACCTGAGAAAATTGGACGTTCAGGGGCTGACCAAGGATTTTGTGCCGTTCAAGGCGGATTTGATCCTGCTGCGAATACTATCAAATATACAGATGGTTTTTTTACAAAACTTGACAGAGCAACACAATTTGAAATGCTTGCTCACGAATTGAAACATTCTGAACAAACATCAAAAATAATTCGTTCAGGTAAACTTGATGAATATGCACAGGCTTGGGCTGAATTTAATGTTAACAACACAAAAAATAATCCTTTAAATATTGCTTTTCATATGGCGTATACACAAGCAAAAGAAAACGGAACTGAAAAAGAATTTTTAGAGCAAGTAACAAAAAATACTAAAAAACAAATTTTTGAAAATATGAAGAAAAGTCATCAAGTTTCACTTGCTATGCCACAATTTAAACCGGGAAGCCAAGAGTATCAAGATGCAGAAAAGTATATTGAAGCCAGCAGGAACTATGAAGGCTTGGGATTTATGGCAATACCTAATGAAAATTACCGCAATAACCCGCTTGAAATAGAAGCATATGGATTTGGAGCAAAAATGAAAAAATTCTTTAACATTGTGATGGGATAACCAAATATTAGTATTTACTTGATTTTTAATATTCTTTGGGTTATAATTCCTTTACTAATTGATACTCTAGTAATAAAGGTGGTGAAAAATAGATGCCAGAAGTTAAAGTAGGCGAAAACGAAAGTATTGAAAGCGCGTTAAGACGTTTCAAGAAAAAAGTTCAAAAAGCTGGAACTCTTTCTGAAGTAAAAAAACGTGAAAGATACGAAAAGCCAAGCGTTAAAAGAAAACGCAAATCTGAAGCGGCTCGTAAACGCAAATCATAAAATATTAAAAGGCTTATGAAATTCATAAGCCTTTTTAATATAAAATTATTGCAAAGTTTGAAGTATTTTATAAAATTTTTGAACATTCAAAGTTGAAGATTCTTCAAGTATTTTATTTATTTTTTTTATTAATATACTCTTTGTTTCAAAATGTTCATAATCAAATAAATCTTTAATAGAAATGTCAAGAATTTTAGCTATTTTTATAAGACTTTCTTCTTTGGGAATTTGAACTCCTCTTTCAATTTTTGATAAATTTGAAGCTTCCATATTAATTAATTCAGCAAGCTTTAATTGAGATAATTTCTTACTCTCTCTTAATTCTTTTATTCTTAAGCCTAATTTTTTTGCAACAATACCCATATTTTTAGAATACTATGCGGAATATTCTCTTTAAAGATTTTAGTACGATTAATTTTCTTGACAATATAATCTTATAATGACATAATTTATATTAAATATGTCGTTTAGAAACCAATTTTTAATAACTTTAGGTATTAGTAAGAACATGCTCGAAAAAATATTTGCTTGTTATAAAGAAAATGCACAACTTATAATTGTTATATTTGGAATAAAACTAAAGTTTAAAACACCTACTATCAATCAATTAGAAGAAGTTTGCAATATACAAAATCTTATAAAATTAAAAAAACAAAATACTTATTTCCCACATCCCATAGGTATAGTAATACATCCAAAAGTAATTTTAGGAAAAAATTGCACAATATTTCAAAATGTAACTATTGGTCAAGGGAAAAATATTAACGGACGTGATATTCCAATCATTGGTGACAACGTTACTGTTTATGCGAATGCTGTTATTATAGGCGGAATAACGATAGGAAACAATGTAACAATTGGAGCCGGTTCAATTGTTATCTCGGATATTCCGGACAATGCAGTAGTTGCGGGGAACCCCTCTAGAATAATTAAATTAAAAATTTAATTGTTTGTTTTTAAATTCATAATAATATCTTACTATTTGATAATTGTTCCAAAAACTTTATTATTTTCAATTCTATCTATACTCACGTTTTGTAAAGTATTAAATTCGTCTGTTCCATTTTCTATAATAACTGTAATATAATTATCCGTAACTCCTTTTAAGTGTCCACTACGTTTATCAGGACGTTTTTCAATCAGAACTTCTCTTATATCTCCAATATTGTTATTCAAAAATTCATTCATTTTAGCTGTAGATATTTGCTTTATAATCGAAGCTCTTTCTTCTTTTATTTTATCAGACAAATGTCCTTCCATACTTTCAGCTTTTGTACCTTTTCTGATTGAATAAGGGAATGTATGTATTTTAGTAAGCTTTGATTGTTTAAGATTTTTTACTGTTTCCTCAAAATCTTCATCTGTTTCACCAGCAAAACCAGCAATAATATCACATCCAATGAACGGCTTATTGAAATTTTCAGAGATATACTCTATTTGCTCCAGATAATCTTTTGTTTTGTAGAAACGATTCATTCTTCTTAATGTCTTATCACTGGCAGACTGCAATGACAAATGGAAATGCGGACAGAATTTATTAGACGTTTTTAAAAATTCAAGAACTTCAGGAGGAATTTCAGTCGGATTTAGTGAGCCAAGTCTATATCTATGAATAGATGATGTTTCTATTAATTTTAACAGGTCAATGAATTTTTTATTAATATCGAGTCCCCACTGACCTATATGAATACCTGTTAGTACGACTTCTTTGTACCCTTCACCTGCGTATTTATTTATTTCATCAAGGATAAATTTCTCGTCAGCGCTTCTTGATTTGCCTCTTGCAAAAGGAATTATACAATAACTGCAACGGTTATCACAACCGTCTTGAATCTTTAAACTGATACGTGTTTTGGTTGTGTCATTAAGTATTTGTTGATTAAAATAATTTACACCCATTATATCCGTAACAATTAATCTTTCATTATTTTCAATATAATCAGCAATATTGAATTTGTCATCATTACCAAATAAATAATCTATATAATCCAATTTTTCAAGTTCTTCTTTATCAACTTGTGCCATACAGCCTGTTAGAACGTTTTTTACAGCAGGGTTAATGTGTTTCGCATTTCTCAATAGATACAGTGTTTCAGAATCACTTTTGTGAGTTACCGTACAGGAATTTAGAATATAATAATCAGCTTTTTTTATATCATTAGTTCTTGTAAATCCTTTGTTAATTAGTTTTTCTTCAATAATTTGCCCTTCAAACTGGTTAGATTTACATCCCATAGATTTTAAGAAAAAATTAGTCATTATACTCTACCGTACATATCCTCGTATCTTATGATATCTTCTTCAATTAACAAATCACCTTTTTGAACCTCAATAACCTTAAGTTCTTCTTCATAAGGGTTTTGTAATGAGTGAATAGCTTTAACAGGTATATCAACACTATGCCCGGGACTTAGAATAATTTCTTTTCCTTCAAGTACAACTTTAGCAACCCCTGATAATACAACCCAATGTTCACTTCTGTGATTATGAGACTGGATAGAAAGTTTTTGTCCCGGATTGACTTGTATCATCTTTGTTAAAAACCCCTTACCTTGGGCTAAGACAGTATAAAACCCCCAAGGTCTATACATTGTTTTATGTACAAGATGAGTATCATCATGTTGTTCTTTTAATGTTTCAAATACTTGTTTAACATCTTCCACTCTATCACGTTTACATGCAAGTATAGCATCTTCTGTTTCAACAACAACTGTATCTTCCAAACCTATTGTTGCAACCAGTTTTGATGATGAATACATAAAAGAATTTTTAGAATCCATATCAAGAATATGTCCTACTTTTACATTTCCATCTTTATCTTTTTCACTCACATCATATATAGATTCCCAAGAACCCATATCTTTCCAGTCACTTTTTAGTTCAACCATTACAAGATTATCAGATTTTTCCATTATGGCATAATCAATAGAAATATTTGGCATTTTATCAAATTCAACAAACGGTATTTCGTTTGTAGTTTTAAAATCAAATTTTTCTGCAATTTCATAAATATCTTTTGCTAAGTTTTTATACTCTTTGAGAATCGTTGAGGCTTTAAACATAAATATACCGCTATTCCAGTACCAGTTGCCGGATTTAATATATTCTTCTGCCGTTTTTTTATCAGGTTTCTCAACAAAATTTGTAACTTTTTTGTTTTCAGTTTTAATATAACCAAAACCGGCCTCCGGATAATCCGGTTTTACACCAAAAGTCACAATATATCCTTCTTTCGCCAATTTCTCTGCATTAAGAATAGATGTTTTAAAGCTATCTATATCATTGATAACATGATCAGATGGAGCAACAAGAATAACAGGGTCCTCATCAGTTAAAGATTGTATGTATTTTACAGATATTGCAACAGCAGGCGCTGTATTTTTGGCAATAGGTTCTGACAAAACAAGCGGTTGTCTTGTAAATGATGTTAATTGATAACGCACGTTAGAAAAATGTTTTGTATTTGTAATACTTATAATATTTTCTGCAGGTATAAATGTTTGCAATCGTTTAAAAGTTTCTTGTAAAAGACTGTCATCATTTTTGATATTCAAAAGTTGTTTTGGACACAATTCTCTTGATAATGGCCAAAGACGGCTGCCGGACCCTCCTGCTAAAATAATACTATACATGTTTAATTCCCTCTTTTCCCTGTATTGTTTTATATTATAGCATAAACCAATATTAAAAAATTCTTGTAACAAATCTTAATATTATGTTATAAAAAAGTCAATTTTTAAGAAAATAAATACTTTATATATACATAAGAAATAAATAAGAGAGAAAGAGAGAGAAGCTTATGCAAAGAATGAGTGCTGTTGAACGTAATAAAAAACCTATTGGAACATTAGATATTCCTGATGATTTTGAAAAATATTATTTAAACAAAAAAGATAAACAAATGAGATTTAACAATGCAAAGGATCCAATCTATCACGTATTTGCAAGTATTGATAGACGACCTTTATCAGAATTATTTAGAGGTTTCTTAAGAGAGACATATATGGATACTGTACGATTTGTTAAGAAACTTGCTGCATAAGAGTAAAATTAGAGGATAAGGAAATAGGGATAAAAAACGGTTGTTTAATTAAACAACCGTTTTTTTATTAATTCTAATACTTAATTATTTATCAAGAATTTATATTTATTCTTCTGTTACCTCTTCATCAACAGCCGTTTCTTCTTGAGCAAAATCTTCATCATCAACAGCTTGTTGATTCATTTCTTCTTCGATTTCTTCTTGAATTTCACTATTTTCAATTTCATCTTCGTAATCTTCTTGAACAGGTTCTTCAGAATAGTTTTGGATATTTTCTGCTTCAGCCTGTTCCATCTGAGATACGCTCTTGATATCTATCTTCCAGTGAGTAAGCTTGTGTGCCAGTCTTACGTTTTGACCGTCACGTCCTATAGCCAGTGACAATTGGTCATCAGGTACAACTACCATAGCTTCTTTTGAATCTTCATCATCAGCCATAATATCAACTGAAACAACTCTTGCAGGAGATATTGCGTTAACAATGTATTCAACAGGATCTTCAGACCATCTTACGATATCAATTTTTTCGTTTTTCAATTCGCTTACGATTGTTTGTATTCTTGAACCTCTAGGGCCGATGCAAGCACCTACACTGTCAACTTCCGGATCATTTGACCATACAGCAAGTTTTGTTCTGAATCCTGCCTCACGTGCAATTGATTTAATTTCTACAATACCGTCTTCAATTTCCGGAACTTCAAGTTCAAATAATTCCTTAACGATTTCTGCGTGTGCATGAGAAACAATAACTTGCGGAAGTCTGTTTGTTTCTTTTACATTAAGAACAAATACTCTGATTCTGTTACCAGGTTTGTAGTATTCACCTGGTATTTGTTCTCTTTGAGGCATTATAGCATCGGTTTTACCGATATTTACAATAACGTTTCTGTTTTCAACACGCTGAATAATACCTGTTGTTAAAGATCCTTTCTTTTCCAAGAATTCGTTTAAGATATTATTTCTTTCAGCATCTCTAATTCTTTGAGTAATAACTTGTTTTGCTGTTTGAGCCGCAATACGTCCGAATTGTTCAGGAGTTACTTCTATTTTTACTTCGTCATCAACTTCAACATCTTCATCGATTTCTTTTGCATCTTCTAAAGATATTTCAGTATCAGGATCTTCTACATTATCAACAACAACTTTTGTTCTGAATACTCCGATTTCTCCTGATTGTTCATCTAGAATTGACTCAATATTAGTTGCATCTTTTATTCTTAAATGTCTTTTATAAGCAGCAACCATAGCATCTTCCAATGATGCAATAATTACATCTTTTGCAATTCCGCGTTCTCTTTCAAGCTCTTCACAAGCTTCAAACAACGCTGTCCCAATTTTAATCATATTTATATCCTTTCTTATTAATCTACATATAATTTTGCTGACTGTATATTTGATTTTGGAATCTGCAATTCCTGACCGTCGTCGAATCTAAAAAATGTAAGTCCTTCAGTATCTGACCAATCGAGAATTTCTCCTTTAAAAATTCTTTCGGTTTCGCCTTCTAAAGGCTGTTTCAGTTTTAAACTAATACGTTTATTTTTAAATATCTCGAACTCTTTATCAGATTTAAACTTACGTTCTAATCCGGGAGAAGATACTTCCAAGTAGTATTTGACAGGAATAATCTCATCTAAAAAATCATTCAAACTTCGAGTTACATTTTCACAGTCATCAAGTGTAATAGGACGTTTATGTGAATATAGAAATATTCTTAAAAACCAACGATGATTTTCTTTTGCAAAATCAATTTCTATAGGAATTAAATCAAATCTCATTGCTGTATTTTCAATAAGCGGTGTGATTTTTTCAAGAATTTCATGCCTGTTCAAATCTTGTTTCATAATCCACTCCTATTTTATTAAAAAAAGGAACGGGCTGAGCCGTTCCTTTTTGAACTATACAATTATTATACAGAAAAAAATCCTCCTTGTAAAGAGGCGCAAATTATGTTAATTTACATAATATGAGAAAGCTTTTTATATTATTAATATTATTAAGTATTACATTACCTGCCGCTGCTGCCGAATGGGTTAAAATCGGGAACAATTTGTACCTTGATAAAACATCGGTAAGATATGCCCCGAAAAACAGGACATATAAAGCATGGATTAAGGAAATTAAACCCAAAGAAACAATTTTATATTTTAATGAATACAATATGAAAGAAAAAGAATGGCGTGCTCTTGATAAAGTTACTCTGGACAACAAAAACAATATCAAAAAGCGTGAAATTCCGAATCATGTCGGGTTAAACTGGTTTAATGTCGTTCCGGACACAAACTCTGCACTTGAATATAGTGCAATAAAAAAAGAAACTCAAATACCTTTAAATATTTTAGAAAAAGAATTACATATTGATTAATTTCTTTAGTTCATTTATTACATATTCCATTGCACCGCGATTTTGTTCAAATACCGATTTACAATCTTCGCAAGCTTTTTTATAGTAATCGGGATTTTCTAATAATTTTCTTATTTGCATTGTTAAATCATTTTCATTTTTAACAATTGTTCCGGCAGCAGTATGAGTTATTATTGCATATATATCTTTAAAATTACTGACATTTGGTCCGGATACCACAGGTTTATTAAAAATTATAGCTTCTAAAGGATTGTGACCGCCTGTTTTATTAAAGCTTCCTCCAATAAATGCAAAATCGCACATAGAATACATTTTACCCAATTCACCTAAAGTATCCAAAATAATAATATCATGATTAGTAAAATCATCTTTATTTGAACGTCTGCCTACTCGCAAACCAGTTTGGCGGAATAAATCATAAACTGAATCGTTTCTTTCGGGATGTCTTGGTGCAACAAGAAGTTTAATATTATCATTTCGGATTTTGTTAAATACGGTAAGAATAATCTCATCTTCACCAGTATGCGTACTTCCGGCAATGATAATTCTGTCTTCAGGATTTTTTTCTATTGGAGAGAATTTATCAAGATTTACTTCAATATCGAACTTTAAATTTCCCATAACTTTTGTAGTATCAGGATTCGCTCCAATAGAAATCAGTTTATTATTATCTGATTCACTTTGTGTCAGAATTTCAGTATATTTTTTTAAAACCGGAGCAAAAAAGAATGAAAGTTTTTTATAACTGCCGTAAGTTCTGTCAGACATTCTACCGTTTACAATAATTAAAGGAATTTTATTTTTATTGCAGCAATATCCGATATTAGGCCATAACTCGGTTTCTGCTACAATAATTACAGCTGGATTCACTTTTTTAAAGAAATTATTTATACAGAATGGAAAATCAAACGGGAAATAAGTTATATAATCCGCAATATCTCCTAATTTTTGCTTGGCTGTATTTTGACCGGTTTTCGTTCCGGTAGTAACTACAATATTAAAATCCGGAAATTGTCTTTTTGTTTCTTTAATTAGATTCTGCAGAGCAAGGACCTCGCCGACAGATACACCATAAAATACAATTGATTTTTTAGAAAGAGGTTTTCCTAGCCCAAAACCTAATTTTTCTTTAAAAGCATATCCAAGTTTTGGATTAAATATACTTATTAAATACCAGAACGGTAAAATAATAATAAATAATATTGTTGAAATTATACTGTAAATCATAAAACCAATATATCACAATATTTATGTTATAATCAATTCGTACACACAATTTGGAGTAAAAATTATGAAGATTAGAGCAAGTCATATTTTGGTAAAAACCGAAGAAGAAGCTAAAAAATTATTGGAAGAAATTAAAAACGGCGCTGATTTTGCAGAACTGGCAAAAGAACATTCAATTTGCCCTTCTTCTCGTGACGGCGGGGATTTAAGATTCTTTGGCAAAGGAATGATGGTAAAACCTTTTGAAGAAGCTGCTTTTGCACTCAAAAAAGGTGAAGTATCAGAACCTGTGCAAACACAATTCGGATGGCATTTGATTAAACTAACAGATATACAGGATTAATGGATAATTTTGATTTAAAAAAACTCGGAGTTGACTATTTGCTGGTCAACTCCACTAATAAATTTTTGCTTGAATATGTTCCGATTGAAGAAAATTCAGTGCATAAATTAACAGGATTTACCGGTGATGTCGGAGATGCATTGGTTTGTCCAAATGGGAAAATTCTTCTTTTTGTTGATTCAAGGTTTCATATTCAGGCGGATAAAGAGGTTGACCACTCAAAAGTTGAGGTTGTAAAACTCAAACTCGGACAAAAAATTGATGATGAAATTTGTTTAAAAATTAAACCCAATAGTATTTTGGGGGTTGATTTATCTAAAATTTCACAAAGCAGATATGAATATTTATCTATTCTTTTAAAAGAACCGAATGTAAAAATAAAAGGATATGTGTCCGGTGAGATATGCCGTGCCGGTGAGTTTGTCCTGGTTGATGAACCTAAAGAAATAAAAGAAAATATACTGATTACAAAATCAGATGAGCTTTCTTATATTTCAGGGATTAGATGTTTTTCTTATAATTATTCGACAAAAGTTGATGGCAAATTACTAATTCTTGATGGGAAAAGATATCTGTTTACTGATTACAAAGGTGAAAAAGCAAGACCATTGAAAGAGTTTAATACGTTTATTAAAACAATTGATAAACCTGTAAAAGTTGATAAATCCTCAATTACTGCAGAAGATTATTCGTTGATAAATAATCCTGTACCGGTTAAATCTCCTGTAAAAGCAATGAAATCCGTAAAAACAGAACTTGAACTTGAACATATGAAATACTGTTTTGATATGACAGACAAAGCTCTGCGTGCTACACGTGATTGGATTATGGGAAATGATAATCTTTCTGAATACGATATTGCCAATCAGTTAGAAAATAATTTCAAAAAATTTGGTGCAAAATCGCTAAGTTTTCAATCTATTGTTGCAATCAATGAAAACTCTGCACTTGCGCATTACAACAAATCAGATAAAGATAAAATTTTGAAAGACGGTGATTTAGTATTGATAGATTGCGGTGCTTATTATGATAAAGGGCTTGCCACAGATATAACAAGAGTTTTTGTAAAAGGTGAACCTTCAAAACTTCAAAAAGAAGTTTATACAACCGTTCTAAAAGTATTTTTAAATTGTTATAACTATCAAATGACAGGTCAAACAACAGGGTTTGAAATTGATAAACTGGCGCATTGTATTTTTGATAAAAATCCGGTAGTCGGATTTGAATTCTCTCACGGTTTGGGGCACGGAGTCGGGATTTCCGTACACGAGGCGCCGCCAAATTTGAGTAAGAATGAGATTGCCAAAACGGTTATAAAAAATAATATGTGTTTTACAATAGAGCCCGGTTTGTATAACGAAAAAGAATTTGGTGTAAGGCTGGAAAATACTTGTTATCTCAAAAACGGTGAAATAGTTTCTTTTGCCAGAATGCCGTTTGAAATGAAATTGATTGATATGAATCTTTTAACAGATACGGAAAAAGAATATTTACAAGAGTTTGAGGTTGTGTAATGGAAATAACCAGTGTTAATAATGATTTGGTCAAAGAAACAGCAAAACTCCAGCAAAAAAAATACCGTGATGAAACGGGATTGTTTCTGCTGGAAGGGTTCAAAGCGGTTGAAGAAGCACATCTTTCCGGTATAAAAATAGTACGCGCATTCGTTGAAAAGAATAAAAAAGGTAAATACTTATTTTTGAATACAGAAATTATTGAAACAAACGAAGCCGTTTTAAAAAAGATTTCGACAACTTCGACGCCGCCGGAGATTGTTGCAATTGCTGTACAACCGGCAAATTCTTATGAAAATTTAGGACAAAACATCGTATTGTTGGAAAATATCCGTGATTTAGGGAATCTCGGTACAATAATCAGAACATCAGTAGCTTTTGGAATAGATACTATAGTTCTTTACGGTGAAACGGTTGATATTTATAACCCGAAAGTTGTGCGCTCAGCAGTGGGGCAATTATGGAAAATCAATATTGTTCAAATGAAAACAGTTGAGGAATTAAAAAAATATTTCTCTAATTACAAAAGATATGCAACACTCCCAAAATCTGATAACAGCAAATACCTGTCAGATGTTAAATTTTCTGATGAATTTAGACTCGTAATGTTTGGTTCGGAGGCTGACGGATTATCAGATGAGTTAAAAGAATTTGCAACCGATAATGTTACTATCGAAATGAAGGATAATGTTGAATCTTTAAATCTTAGTATCTCTGTCGGTGTGGTGCTGTATAAAATGTTGATTTAACTAAAGTTTAAAATTAGTAAGTATTCCAAGGTCAAGTTCTAATATTTTTGCAATTTTACACAAATTTTTTACCGTAATATTTCCTATTCCTCGTTCAATATTTTTAATTGTAGAAATACTAACCCCGCTAAGGTCAGCTAACTCTTCTTGTGAAATATTTCGTTTATTTCTTTCAAATTTTATTTTATATGCAAGTTTTAATGCTTCATCATTTTCCATAATTTATATATTGAATGTTACAGATTTAAGAATTTCTTTCAAATTTTATACTGTACCCCAAAACTTCAAGTATCGTTTCCAATTCAATAAAATTGGCAGTTCCTTTTTTAAGTTTGGAAGATAAATTTTGAACCGAAAAATTTTTCCCTTTTTTCTTTGAAATTTCTGCAGCTAAATGTGTTAATGTAACACCGCTGTCTAATGCTATTTTTCTTATTTCATTTCCTATATTCATAATTTAAATTTACAATATTAATTTATTTTTTAAAATATATTTTAATTTATTCTTGACAATCTTTAATTAATAATTTAAGATTAAAATATTAATTTAAAATTGTAAAGGAACACATCATGATAATAGAAGAATTAAATAAACGTTTAGAAAACAAACTTGAATTTATGCAGCACGATTTGTCATATCAGATAGAATCATTGTCAGCTCTTATGAGTGCGCTTGATTCTATTCGTTATCTTTTATTCTTAAAAGAAAAATTCAAATATGTTAATATCTCTTTGAACAAAAATTCCGATAAAAGAAAAAAGTAACGCCTAAAATATCTTAACAAACCCTACTTTACTATTTGGTCTTTGTCCTAAAATATTTTCTGAAAAATATATCTTTTATTTCAATATCAAACATACCAAAACATAATATAATAAGGGAAAGCCAAGAATAATCATAATTAAATATTACTCCCAGCATCATCCAAAGAGAAAAACCAATTAAAATGGTTATTGGTATAATGCAACAAAATATACCAAATCTAAGTAATAAATCATATATTTTATTATTGAAATTTAAACCAACTTGTTTTTTAAAGATTTTTGATGAAATAAATGATATTAAAAATTCACACAAGAATGCAGACAAAAAATATATTAGGGACATAACAGTATTCTTACAAACAATTGCAGCAGCTATAATAAGTGCCATACCTGGTATAGGTATTTCGTTAATTACACAACGCAAAATGCCTATAAAATTATATATACAAAGGCCTAATACCCAGTAGCCAATTATTGATAAAATATTAAAACTTACAAATCTTTTTAAATAATCCATGGATTTATTTTAATACAAATTTCAGTAAAAAGAAATATTTATTTATTTTTATGGTGTACAAAATATTTTTTGAAAAATATATCTTTTATTTCAATATCAAACATACAAAGACATAATATAATGAGTGAAATCCAAGAATCACCATATTTAAATATTGTTCCCAGAAATAATCCAAATATTGCTCCCAGCATCATCCAAAGAGAAAAACTACTTATAATGGTTATTGGTATAAAGCAACAAAATATACCAAAGCGGAATAGTAAATCATATACTTTATTTTTGAAATTTAAACTAATCTGTTTTCTAAAGATTTTTGATAAAATAAATGATATTAAAAATTCACACAAAAAAACAGGCAAAAAATATAGTAAGAAAATAATATAATATGTAATAACCATTAAAGCACCTAAAACAAGAGCCATACCAGGAAAAGGTAATTTACTAATTATAAAATGTACAATGATTATAAAATTATATATACAAAGGCCTAATACCCAGTAGCCAATTATTGATAAAATATTAAAACTTACAAATCTTTTTAAATAATCCATGGATATATCTTAGTACAAATTTTAAAAGAAAGAAACATTTATTATTTATTCAATTATACTCTTATAGTAGGTTTTTAAGAGTTTCACAGTATCCTATATATTAATTAAAATGTAAAGATATTTTAAAAATTTGCCTATATTTACGTAAAAATTTATAATAAACAAATATTGTTCATACCCCGCTTAAAATAATTTTTATTATTTTAATACAAATTTTTGAAAGGATTTTTTTATGAAAAAAGCTAAAATGATTAATTTACCCGCAATGCTAATGTATGCTGAATGCGGCTACAAACAAAATTACAATTATCCCGTAGAAAGTCAGTTAATTCCTTGTAAAAACGGAACCAATGAAAAGAACGGCTTTGCGGCAAAAGTATTTTTAGACAAACCAACAAAACAAATAGTTATTTCTATTAGTGGTACGGATTTGTCATCAATATCTTGGGACTCTATAAATGATATACGTAACGATTTAAATATGGCTGCAGGAAATTTGCCGCCCCAATATGAAAGTGCACTGGCATTGTATAATGAGGTCAGGGAAAAGTATCCAGATACACCGATTATATTAACAGGCCATTCGTTAGGTGGAAGTATTTGTCAGGTGTTAGCCCAAATAACAGGAGCATTAGCTGTTACTTTTAATCCTTTTTCTACCGGAATGGAGAATGGCAAAGATTATTCTAATATTATAAATATTATCAATTCCGAAGATTTTATTTCTATGTCAGATATTAATACACAGCCCGGGAAAATATATATTACAGAAAATAAATCGGGTAATCTTTTAATGCCCAAATTTGGTTTATCTGAAGAGCATAATCTTGAAAATCTCAGAATATTGGATATTAAAGAGTATAAACGAAATAGTGTCCGCTCATTTTTTGATAAAATACGGGCAGGTGATGAGTATAGATATGATAAAGTATATGGTACTCTATTAGATGGGCTAAAAGGAGTATTTTCTCTTTGGGATTCAGTAAGAGAAATGAAAGAATATGCAAATGCATCAACTCCATGGGATTCACCTTATAAATCCGGAATGGATAACCCTATACGCAATACAAGCCAATATTCAAAATTTATTGATTCGTCCAAATCAAAAAGATTATACGGTGGTGTATCGAACGATGAAGGACATTGGGTTACTATTGACGGAAATCATGTATTCATTGAAGATTAATAATTAATACAAAGACCAAATAGAGTAATTCTATTTGGTCTTTGTCTCAAAATATTTTTTAAGGAATATATACTTTATTTCAATATCAAAAACCGCAAAGGTTAATGCTATTAGTGATGTGTATGTAAGCTCTCCATCATGTGGCATTATACACAAAACTAATAATAATATAAATAAAGCCAGTATTATTGTAATAGGAATAGTACAGAAACATATTCCAAGCCTGAAAACAATATCATATACTTTATTTTTGAAATTTAACCCAATTTGTTTTTTTAAGATTTTTGATAAAATAAATAATATTAAAAATTCACAACAGAATGCGGGCAAAAAATATATTAAGAACATAATATAATATGTAATAACCATTAAAAAACCTAACACCAATGTCATACCTGGTAATTTATGAATACCACAATGCAAAATAATTATAAAATTATATATAAAAAAGCCTAATACCCAGTATCCTATTATTGATAAAATATTAAAACTTACAAATCTTTTTAAATAATCCATGTATATATATTAGTACAAATTTTACCAAAAAGAAATCTAAAAATATCTTGACAAACCCTAAAGAGCCGTAGACTTTAGTCTACCATTCGTAACAGGATGCCAATTTATTGCACCCATTATTCTGATATATCCCGCTCCGGCTCATATCGTACAAAATTGAAAAAGCTGTCAGTATTTGCTATAATGAAAAGGATAAAACAATAATATTTTGAGGTTAGATATGGATATTTCTTTAGCACCTAATATAGAAAATATTTTAAAAGCAAAAGTTGCAGCAGGGTTTTTTAGTTCAATGGATGAAGCTATTACTTTTGCAGTTCAATTCGCCTTTATGGACAATAAAATTACGGAACGTATTAGCGAATTAAATAATGATATTGAAGAGGGATGGCAAGATATGGAAACCGGTAAAGGTAGAAATAGTAAAGAAGTATTTCAAGATTTAAGAGAAAAATATGTCTAAACTTGATGTTATTATTACACCGACTGCCGAAAAAGATATGCAGAATATTTTTGATTATATAGCGCAAGATAATATTTCTAAAGCTATTGAAATTATAAATTCTTTTGAAAAAAGGTTTGATTCACTTGCAATGTTTCCAGAAAGCGGGACTGCAAAATTCAAATTTATTTTACGTGATATACGATGTGCAATTGCAGCCGGACATTATCAAATTATTTATACAAGAAGAAATGATGTATTGTATATTTTAAGAGTACTTACCGGTTATCAAGATTTGTTTGCTATATTATAATGTTTCAATTTTAAATTTATCTTAACAATTCCTAAAGTTTTAACAAAATATGCCGATAACAAGTATGTATGCGTATCGGAAATATTCAATCAACTTATACATTTGCATTTGCTGCTCCTTATGTAGATTCTGAGGAGAAGGAAATTGCAGCCAGACTTTTGGCTTACGGGGAAACTCCGACTGGTGATAAAACAACTGATAGAGCCAAATTACATCGTATTGAACATGAAAAAGCAAAGCAGGAAAGTACTGTTTCCGCAAGCAAGTTTTTGACGGTATCAACTGCTGAACAAGAAAGAATACAGGATAAAAAGAAAGAAAAACGCAAAGAAGTACAACAATCTCCTGACGATGAAATGAAAGGAGCAGCAATTCTTGCGGAATACAATCGTATGTTTCTTGTATAATTAGATTATGAATATTACTCAAGAATTTGATACGATAGCTGCAATCTCGACTCCGCTTGGTATGGGCGGTGTTGGTGTTATTCGTATATCCGGCGACAGGGCATTTGATGTTATAAAAAAGATTTATTCAAAACAAGAATTTACTCATAATATGATATCTCACGGCTGGATAGGTTTCAATGACGGCGAAAATTTTAGAAAAGTTGATGAAGTACTTGTTTTACCCTTCTTTGCTCCTCACAGTTATACAGGAGAAGATGTAGTTGAAATCCACTGTCACGGCGGTGTTAATATCGTAAAAAAAATTCTCTCTCTCTGTCTTGAAAACGGCTGCAGACCGGCAGAGAAAGGAGAATTTACAAAACGTGCATTCTTAAACAAAAAAATGGATTTATCGCAGGCAGAAGCGGTTGCGGATTTAATCCATTCAAAAACACAGGATTTTGTTGAAGTGTCAGCAAAGAATCTTTCCGGTGTTCTTGCAAAAAAAATAAAAGAAATCAGAAAATCCATAATGGATATTTTATCAAGAATAGTTGCAGGTATTGATTTCCCGGAAGATGTAGCAGAGCCTGAATATTCTTATCTTATAGAAGAAATCTCAAAAAGTATTCGGAAAATAGATTCTATACTTAAATCAGCATCAACCTCAAATGTAATGAGGCAAGGGGTTTCAGTTGCGATTGTCGGACGTCCGAATGTAGGGAAATCCTCATTATTCAATACATTGTTAAATCTTGACAGGGCAATTGTTACTGATATTGCAGGTACAACGCGTGATGTCTTAAGAGAAACACTTGATTTTGGTATTCCTGTTACATTGATAGATACAGCGGGGATAAGAGAAGGTAATTCAATATCAAAAGTTGAAGAAATCGGAATTGAGTATTCTAAACAATCTCTTGATGAGGCTGATTTGGTACTGTTTCTTTATGATGCAGCTGCCGGCATGACGGAAGATGATGAGATTATCTGGAATCTTGCCAAAACAAAGAATAATATACGAATTGCCAATAAATCTGATTTGGTTGAAAACAGAACCTCAGATGCGTATTATATTTCAACCAAAACAAAAGAAGGGGTTGAAGAAATCAGAGATTTAATAAAATCAAAAGTCTGTGATATTAATCCGGAATCTTTAGAGTTCGCAACAAATACCCGCCAGCAAGAATGTTTAAGACAGGCTAAAAACAGTCTTAATCTTGCACTAGAGGGTGCAGAACGTGAAGAATTGCAGGATTTAATTTCTATTGATATAAAATCTGCCTTGATGGCTCTTGATGAATTGACCGGCGAAGTTGTAACTGATGAAGTTCTGAACAATATTTTTGACAACTTCTGCATCGGGAAATAATAAATATCATCTTATTATTCATGTGTTTCATGTTTTAGTAAAAAAGAAGCGGGAATTAATAGAAAAGCAAGCAATGCAAAAATTGCAAATGCATCTACATACGCCATTAATCTCGATTGGGTAATTAACGACCTGTAAAAATAAGAATTTGTTTTTATTGTAGCAAAAGAGCTTGAAGAGTTGGACATAAATGTATGTAATAGTGCGGTAAATTTTTGCTGGAATACAAGGTTAAAATTCGATAAATTTTCGACAAGAAATACCTGATGCATTTGACAATGTCTTGCAACCATTGTATTGGCGACGGATGCAATAACTGCCGTCATTGTGCTTTTACACAAGTTATGCAGGCTGGAGCCATTTGTTAATTCTGATTTAGGAAGAGTTCCCAATACCAGAGCAGATACCGGAATAAATACCATAATAACACCTATTCCCATTAATACTTGAGGTATTGCCATATAAATAAATGAAACTCTTAGATTTAAGTTAATGAAAAATAATATTGATATCCCTAAAAAGAAAAATCCGATAGCAATCAGAATTCTGTTATCAAATAATTCCATAAGTATATTAATTACAAGCATCATCAAGACACATGAGATAATTCTCGGTGCAAGTACGTATCCGCTTAATATTGCCGTATATCCCATAAGGTTTTGTAAAAATTGAGGGACAAGTACTATTGATGAAAATACAAGTACATTAACTGATGATGCAAGAATTGTCCCGACTAAAAAGTTGCGGTCTTTAAACAGTCTCAGATTAATCAAAGGACTTTTACATTCAAGTTCCCTTACAATAAAAAATAATAAACAGGTCATTGAAAACCATGAAAGCCAGGAAATCCAGGCACAGTCAAACCAGTTGTACTGTTGTCCTTTATCAAGTACAACCTGCATTGATAATAGCCACAAAACAAGAGATATCATTCCCGGGAAATCAGCCCTGCCATGGTTTTTATCTATTTCAATTTCTTCAATATTTGCATGTACCAATGAGATTGAAAGAATTCCGACAGGGATATTTACAAGATAAATCCACTGCCAGTCGGAGTTGTCAACAATAAACCCGCCGAACGTAGGGCCTAATATTGCAAAAACCATAACTGCAAGTCCGTACAAACTCATTGCAATCCCTCTTTTATTAGGCGGGAATGCTGCAAGCAAAATTGACTGCGATAATGGAGTCATTGGCCCGCCGCCTATCCCTTGTATGAGCCGTCCGAGAACCATCAAGTTTAAATTCGGCGCAACTGCACAAATTAGCGAACCCAGTGTAAAAATTCCTATAAATATTTTTAAGAAACGTTTTCTCCCTAGAACACTTTCAATCCATCCCGACATCAAAATCAAACATGCATTTGCTATCATATATGATGTGATAATCCAGTTTGCCTCATCAATTGTAGAACCGAAATATCCTGAAATATGCGGAATTGCAACGTTTGTTGCAGATGTCGCAAGGCAGGAAAAAGATGTTGGCAGCAATATTGAAAACGCTACCAGCCATAAAGGTGCTGCAAGTGATTTGGAAGTTTTATACTCAAGAGAAACGTATTTAATGGTAAAAAAAGAAGAAGTTTCAAACAAGATAAACTCTATTATTTCAACAATAGGATTATACAAAGCTGCCGGCGGTGTTGATTTGTATAAGATTAACGAGAATATTTGAGTTTTATTAACAAAAATTAATAAAAATACTCTCTTATGGCAAATATTCAAAAAAAATTTACTTTATAAAACTATAGGTTAGATTTATAAAGAAAGGAATTTTTATGGGGTTAAGCAATATCGGCATGAGTCTTGCTCAGAAAGCAGCTAATTGGGCAAAATCAGGAGTTTTGCATACAAAACCAATCGGGAATATTAATTTTAAAAACTTAAAATACGCTCCGGCTCTTGAAAAAGATACGGTAGAGTTTGCTCAAAAAAATCTTAAGCAAATACGTACTGATGCTGACGAAATATTGAAAAATTTAAGACGTTCATACGATGCCGAATATATAGAAACAAGAACCCCTGAAATTGTTGAAAATGTTGCAAAAGGAAATATTACAACGCATGGTGAATTTGCTTATATGCAATATAAACAACTGGAAACTTTATGCAAAGAAAATCCTGAATTTATTGTTTTGCTTGGTAAAGAAAAAGGCAGTTGGCTTGATTTGCGTAGTATGATATCAAATTATGGTGATACTATAAGAGAGATTGCCAAAGAAGTCCCTGTTGAGCAAATAAAACAAACATTCAAAGAAGTTGATTCGTTTAGTAAAAAATGGGAATTCGAACCAAACGTTAATCACTATATGAACATGTTAATTATGAAGAAATATAATCCGGAAACATACAAATATTTGATGACAACATCTGATATTAGAATATCATATAGGGCTGACGTTTGGGGGGTTCATGTTCCATCTGCCAGTATGTTAAAAAGTATTACTCCGGCACAAATGCACACTATGGGCTATGATGTACTACCTCCTGTTATGAAAAATATTGGAGCATACGTTGAAGATAGTGATGCTTTTGTAAAGAATAAAGAGGCTGTTCAAGAATTGAGTAATGATTTGACAAAATGCAGATTAAGTCAGGATGTAGAACTTTACCGCGGAGAAAAAACTGTCGGGATGTTTGACGGAATCCGTTTAGATTCTGATATGGAAAAACAAATCAGGCAGTTATTGGAAGAAAACAAAGACAGTGCAAAAAATACCAGTATTACAACTTATACCGGCAGATATAACTGTGGGCCAAGTACAAATTTATATGATTTTCTATCTTCTAAAGAACATCTAACTCTTGCAGATGCGATGCAAGCTGCAAAATACGGTGATGAAAAATTTGTAAACGAAATAATCGGCAGAATAAAAGATTCAAAAGTTGTAGATACCAGATTCAAGTCTCTTTCATTCGATAAAGGTATGGCAGCCGGCTGGCGAGGTATTCATGCCGGAGATAATACAACTATTGTCCAAAATGCAACAGTAAAACAAGGAACTCAAGGCGGATTCCATTGCGGTAATAATGAACAGTTTGAGGTTATTTTGAATAATACACCGAAAGAAATGAGTTTTCAAAATGTTGTTTATAACAAAGATACGGATACTTTTGAATTAAATTCTACTATTCAAAATATTTAATACTATTGGTACTATTTAAGAACCGAAAGAACATATAATGCAATTATTAAAATAAATACTAATAAACCAACAAGATTTGTATTTTGTCGTTTCTTTTTTCTGGGAGTTGAAGAAAGTTCAATTATATTATCCTCTTCGTCTTGAAAATATTGTGATTTTGCTGCCAAATACTTTTGTTTCAAAGTTTTTTTTGTTTTTTCACCTGTTATTAAAAGCTCTGTATCAAATTCCAACTTTAACAGTTTTGTTTTACTTGGAGTTTTTGCAAATGCATAATTAATAGAGACTTCAAATGCCCTTTGCAAGCATTCCAACGCTGTTGATGCGGGCAGCTTTTGTTCTGAAGTGTGAGCAGATTTGTTTCCTTCACGTTTGATAAAATACAAGTCCTCTATAACTTCTTTTTCCTGTTCTGAACCCGTTGAGATATCACACAAGGTTGCAAGCATATCATCGAATGTTTTAGAGTCCCCTTTTCGAGCCCCTAAAATTTTTTTACAAATCGATTCCGCAAATTTTCTGGTCTGAACTATGCACTGGTCAAAATACTCATCACGATATAACTGCTCTGCAGTTCCTATCATAGTAAAAAGTTTTCTGTCAGTAGATTTTAAAAAGTCAAAATTTGATGCCATTAAACTTAAACACCGATTAATTTTAAAACATCTTCCATACTGTCAGAAGATTTTTGTACTTCTGCATTCCCAAACTTAATTGCGTTATCAGGATCTTTAAGCCCGTTACCTGTTAAAACACAGACAATATCCGTTCCTGCTTTAACAAGTCCTCTATGATGCGCCTGTATAAGTCCTGCAACAGATGCAGCACTTGCAGGCTCTGCGAATATACCTTCGCAAGATGCAATCAGTTTATAAGCCTCAACTATTTTTTCATCTGTAACACAACCGATTAAACCTTTACTTTCATCACGGGCTGCAACTGCTTTATCCCAGCTTGCAGGGTTTCCGATTCTTATAGCGGTTGCCAAAGTTTCAGGATTCATAATTCTTTGGTTCTTAACAATTGCTGCTGCGCCTTCTGCTTCATAACCCATCATTTGAGGTAATGCTTTGATTTTACCGAGTTTATGGAACTCTGTATACCCTTTCCAATAAGCTGTAATATTTCCTGCATTACCTACAGGTATAAAATGATATTCAGGAGCTTTTCCTAAAGCATCGCAGATTTCAAATGCTGCTGTTTTTTGTCCTTCTATTCTATACGGATTGACAGAATTTACAAGGGTTATCGGATACTTTTCAGAGATTTCTCTTACAAGTTCTAATGCTCTGTCAAAATTTCCCTGTATTGCAATAATTTCTGCCCCGTACATCATTGCTTGAGAAAGTTTTCCTAATGCAATATATCCGTCAGGAATTAAAACCAAAGTTCTTAAACCTGCCTTAGCACCGTAAGCGGCAGCAGATGCCGATGTATTACCGGTTGAAGCACAAATAATTGCATGAGAACCTGATTCTTTGGCCTTAGTAACTGCCATTGTCATCCCGCGGTCTTTAAAACTTCCTGTCGGATTACAACCGTCAAATTTCAAATAAACATTTGCATCAAGTCCTATTTTTTTTGCAAGGTTATCAGCCTTTATCAATGGTGTATTACCTTCATTCAATGTTACAACAGGAGTTGTATCCGAAACCGGTAAATATTCTCTATATCTGTTAATTAATCCTTGATAGTACATAATTCCCTCGCTTTTTACATTACTCTTATCAAACTGTTTATTTTACATCCGTCTAATTCTGAAATCGCCGCTTGTATATCTGCTTCTTTACAAACTTCCGTAATAACCGTAATATCTGCAGTATTATTTTCAGAAACACCTTTTTGCATAATACTTGATACGCTTATATTTTTATTTCCGCATACCGTTCCGATTTTGCCTATAACACCTTTGTTATTAGGAGCTGTTATAGAAATATAATATTTGTTGTATGTTTCAGATATCGGAACCACATTTGCGTCATCAGAATGTTTACATCTCATCATAGGAAGCGGATAATCTGTTGTTTCAATTTCTGCAGCAATATTCAAAATATCCCCGATAACGGAACTTGCAGTCGGAAATTCTCCTGCACCAGGTCCGGACAGTACAATATCACCTATCGGATATCCGCTCATGCCAACAGCATTTGTAACATAATTAATATGTGCTAATGTAGCTTTTTTAGGAACTAATGTCGGATGAACTCTGACATCCACTCTGCCGTCATCACAAATTCTGCCGATTGCAACCAGTTTTATTTTGTACCCTAGTTCATTTGCAGCCTTCATATCTTCTGCACGAACTTTTGAGATACCTTCTCTATAGACTTTATTTACATCAACTCGTTGTCCGAATGCAATTGTTGAAAGTGTTGTTATTTTATACATTGCATCAAAACCTTCAACATCTCCGGTCGGGTCAGTTTCTGCGTAACCTAATTCTTGAGCCTCTTTCAATACATCATCGTATGATGCACCATCAACATCCATTTTGGTTAAAATATAATTTGTTGTACCGTTAAGAATTGCTTCTATTTTTGTAATATCATTCCCAGCCATTATAGTTTTCAACGGCATAATAAGAGGGATACCGCCAGCTATTGCAGCTTCATACAGAACTACTCTATTATTTGCTTCTGCAAGTTCAAATAACTCTTTCCCCTTTTTAGCCAATAATTCTTTATTTGCGGTTACAATATGTTTACCGGCCTTTATCGCAGCAGAAATATATTCCCATGCAGGGTTAACACCGCCTATAACTTCTACAAATATATCAATTTCAGGATTATTTATGATTGAATATACATCGGTTGTTAAGATACTTTCATCCAGTCCTTCAATATTTCTTGGTTTATCAATATTTTTTACTGAAATCTTGACAATTTCAACATTATCAAATCGCTTTAATGTTTTATAAACTCCGGAACCGACAGTTCCTAAACCTAACATACCAATTTTTATCTTCTTCATAAATAACCCTCTAATAAATTAATATTAATAATCATACAATAAATAACAGGGTATATGCAAGATTAAAAAAATTTGATATAATACCTGTATGGTGTTTGGGAGGAAGTATGAAAGACAGAAGAAGTAACGTTTTATCTCTTTTGGAAGATAAAACAAATGATTATGCAAATAAAATTGCTCTTGGAATTAAGACATCTTACGGATGGAAAGAATTTACTTATAACGGACTGGGATTAACATCAAGAAAGTTAGCAGCCTATCTTATGAACGATTTAGGATTAAAGCGAGAAGAACGTCTTGCTATATTATCAGAATCAAAACCTGAGTATGGAGCTTGTGTTTTTGCATCAATAATCGCAGGGTTAATAACTGTACCTCTTGATATAAAACTTACAAAATATGAACTTCATTCTATCTTAACCGACTGCGAACCGACTGTAATGCTGGTATCACAACATTATGTAGAAATGGCTCTTGAGCTTCAAAAAGAACTTCCGTCCTTAAAACATATTATTGTTATGGATGAACCATCCTATAATCAAGGTTTGGAAAGTATTTATACAATTCCAAATAATTACACCTGCAAATGGCGCCATCGTTCAAAAAAATCAACATTGTTTATCATTTATACATCAGGAACTACAGGTGCACCTAAAGGGGTTGAAATATCTTTTGGAAATATGCTGTCACAGCTTGATGATTTAAAATACGCATTAGACAAAATTCTACCTAAGAAAGATATTAGAATGCTTTCTATTCTACCAATGAACCATTTATTTGAAATGACAGTAGGATTCTCAACTTTCCTAAATTTTGGATTCTCTGTTTATTATACACAAAGTCTCAAACCTAAAGATATTCTTGGGATAATGAGGGATAAGAAAATTCAATTTATGATAGTAGTTCCGGCATTCTTAAAGCTTTTAAAAACTGCCATAGAATCTGAAATAAGAAATTCTTCAAAAACGACTCAGATACTTTTTAATCTAATGTTTAATACTGCGAAATTTATTCCGTCAAGACGAATAAAAAAACTAATGTTCAAAAAGATACATACTAAATTCGGCGGGAATTTTATCGGCTGTATTTCAGGCGGTGCACCATTAGACGTACAGGTCGGAGAATTCTTTGAAAGAATCGGACTTGAAGTTTATCAAGGCTACGGGCTTTCTGAAACAAGCCCTGTAGTTTCCGTAAATACGGATAAAATTAGAGATTTAGCATCCGTTGGAGCGCCGTTAAAAAGTTATCAAACCAAGATTGATAAAGAGACTGGAGAACTGTTATTAAAAGGACCTGCAGTTATGAAAGGATACCATAACCAACCTGAACTGACGGCATCTGTAATAGATGAAGATGGCTGGCTGCATACCGGGGATATCGCACAAATCCATAAAAACGGACACATTTATATCACAGGCCGTATAAAGAATATGATTGTACTATCAGGCGGGAAAAAAGTTTTTCCGGAAGAAGTTGAATCCGTACTTGAAAAAAGCGATTACTTTGCAGAAGTTTGTGTAATCGGTGTTTCAAGAACTTTTGGAGCAAAAGACGGAACCGAAGATATTGCGGCTGTTATTGTTCCGACAGATGAATTAATCAGTAAATATGATAATGAAACTCTTGATAAACTTATAAAAGATGAAGCAAAAAGGCTATGCACCAGGTTGACACCATATAAAAGACCTGTCAATATCATAGTTTCAAAAAAAGCATTACCGAGAACTTCAACAAGAAAACTAAAAAGAAATGAGATTAAAGAGCTTGTGGTTTAATTAGTGAAATGTGATTAGTAATTAATGAATAGAAAGCTGTCACCTTGCTACTGTTCACTTGACTAATCTCCTAATAATTTGCAAAAAGAGATTCTTCGCATACGCTCAGAATGACCGAATTTCGTCGTCCTGAACGTATGTGAAGGTCCGCATGGTCGAACGCAAAGGAATCCCTTAATCACTTAGTCACCCAGTCACTTAATCACTTATTCTAAACATAAATTTATGTAAATAAAAATTCCATGCCTGCCTTATAGCTGTTATAATTGGTTTAACAAGTTATAACTTCGTTTAAGGAGGGAAGATGAAAGATAGAACCAGTAACGTATTGTCTTTACTTGAAGACAGAACGAATGATTATGCAAACAAAATCGCTTTAGGGATGAAATCATTCTATGGCTGGAAAGAATTCACATATAACGGACTTGGTCTAATGTCCAGAAGAATTGCAGCGCATTTAAAAAATGATTTACAAATACAAAAAGGTGAAAGACTGGCAATACTATCTGAATCTAAACCGGAATATGGGACTTGCGTTTTTGCATCTATTATTGCCGGTTTAATAACAGTCCCCTTAGATATTAAACTTACCAAATACGAATTAAAATCAATTTTATCAGACTGTAATCCGACTGTTATGATGGTTTCGCAAAAATATGTTAATACGGCACTTGACCTTCAAAAAGAACTGCCATCATTAAAACATATTATTGTTATGGATGAACCTTCTTATAATCAGACATTACCAAGTATTTATACAATACCAAACAACTACGAATGCAAATGGGTACACCGCTCAAGACATTCAACAGTATTTATCATATACACCTCAGGAACAACCGGTTCTCCCAAAGGTGTTGAAACAACTTTCGGGAATATTCTGTCGCAATTAAAAGATTTAGATATCGCATTTGCAGATATTTTCCCGAGAGAAGCAAGAATTTTATCAATTCTTCCGATGAACCATTTATTTGAAATGACTGTAGGTTTTTCAACATTCTTGAATTTTGGTTTCTCTGTATATTATACACACAGCCTTAAACCAAAAGATATTATGAAAATGATGGAAGAAAAGAAAATTCAATTTATGGTTGCAGTGCCGGCATTCATAAAACTTTTAAAAACGGCAATTGAAAACGAGGTAACTCACCTTTCGAAATTGAGTAAATTCTTGTTTAAACTTAAATTGAAACTTGCAAAATTTATACCATTCACCTGTATCAGAAGATTTATGTTCCGAGATATACATAAATATGCAGGCGGAAAATTCAGAGGCTTTATATCGGGCGGAGCCCCATTGGATATGGAATCCGCTAAATTCTTTGAACGTGTAGGAATTAGTATTTATCAGGTGTATGGGCTCACTGAAACCAGTCCTATTGCAACTGTTAATACCGGCAGATTCAGAGATTTGGAATCAGTCGGGAAACCGATTAAAAATATGGAAGCAAAAGTTGATAAACAAACAGGAGAACTTCTGCTTAGAGGACCTTCAATCATGAAAGGATATCACAATCAGCCGGAATTAACCGCCTCTGTCATAGATGAGGACGGATGGTTCCATACTGGTGATATCGCTAAAATAAATAAAAAAGGATATGTATATATTACAGGCCGCATCAAAAATATGATTGTATTATCCGGCGGTAAAAAAGTATTCCCGGAAGAAGTTGAATCAGTTCTTGAAACCAGTGAATATTTTGATGAAGTCTGCGTAATCGGGGTTTCCAGAACATTCGGAGCTAAAGACGGGACAGAAGATATTGCTGCCGTTATTGTTCCGAAAGAAGAATTGATAAACCAGTACGATGACGAAACACTTAATTCTATTATTAAAGGCGAAGTGAAAAAACTTTGTACAAGATTAACAGCTTATAAACGTCCTATTAACATCGTAGTTTCAAAAGAACCGCTTCCTAGAACGGCAACCAAAAAAGTCAAAAGAAAAGAAGTAAAAGAACTTGTTAAAGCCTAAAATCTAAACAAGGAGGATAGATATGAAATTTGATACAAAATTACTGCATGCCGGACATAACCCGAAAGAACATAATATGTGTATCAATCCTCCAATCTATCCGACAACAGCGTTTGACTTTGATGATGTACAAAGAGGAGCCGACTTATTTGATTTAAAATGCGAAGGTGATATATATACAAGGCTTTCAAATCCGACAAATACGATTCTGGAAAAACGCCTTGCAGAATTAGAAGGCGGTGTTGGTGCTCTTGTTGTATCTTCCGGCATGGCGGCTGTTACCTGTGCAATATTTAATATTGCAAAAGCCGGCGATGAAATTGTGGCGTCTTCAACTCTTTATGGCGGAACGTGTAATCTTTTCGGATTTTCTTTCAAAAAACTCGGAATAAATACAAAATTTGTACAAGGTGAAAATCCTGAAGATTTTGAACGAGAAATAACAGATAAAACAAGATGTATCTATATAGAGCTTTTAAGCAATCCGGCCTTAAATATTTTAGATATTGAAAAATTGGCAGAAGTTGCACACAAACACGATATACCATTGATTGTTGATAACACAATCCCGACACCGTATCTTTGCAATCCGATAAAATATGGAGCGGATATTGTTATCCATTCAACAACCAAATACATATCAGGTCACGGTAATGCAATGGGCGGAGCAATAATTGATTCCGGAAACTTTGACTGGGGGGCAACGAACAAACGAAAGGAAAAATTTCCCGAACTAACTGCCCCTGATGAATCATACCACGGTATTGTATATACGGATACATTTAAAGAATCTGCATATATAGTAAAAGCAAGGGCACAAATACTAAGAGATTACGGTTTCTGTTCAAGTCCGTTTAATTCTTATCTGACATTAACGGGACTTGAAACATTAAGCCTTAGAATGCAAAGACACTGTGAATCAGCACTTAAAATTGCAGAACATCTTGAACAGCATCCTTGTATAAACTGGGTTAATTACCCGATGTTAAAAAGCAGCAAGTATTATGAACTTGCACAAAAATACACCCCTAAAGGATGTTCATCAATAATCGGATTTGGACTTAAAGGCGGAGCAAAAGCCGGAGAAAAATTTATTAATTCATTAACAATTCCAATTCACACAACTAATATAGGAGACAGCAGAAGTATTATTACATATCCTTATCTCACAACACACAGACAGCTATCGGAAGAACAAATGAAAGCCTGCGGTATCGGTGATGATTTTATGAGATTATCTGTCGGATTGGAAGACGTTGAAGATTTGATTGAAGACATTGATAGAGCAATAAAACTTTCTCAGGAATAAAATGATAGTAGAAACAAAATATTTTAAAATAAATGAACCAGTATCTCTTGAATCAGGTAAAGAGTTGAAGGAAGTCGAAGTAGCATACGAAACCTACGGAACGTTAAATGAAAAAGGTGACAATGCAATTCTTTTACTCCATGCCTTAACAGGTGATGCTCATGCCGCCGGCTACCACGAAGGAGATAAAAAACCCGGCTGGTGGGATGATATGGTAGGCTCCGGGAAAGCTTTTGATACGGATAAATATTTTGTTATCTGCTCAAATATGCTTGGCGGATGCAAAGGAACAACAGGCCCTGCATCAATTAACCCCGATACCGGACGTGAATACGGACTGGATTTTCCTGTTATTACAATAGAAGATGTTGTAAAAGTTCAAAAAAAACTTATTGATTTTTTAGGTGTAAAAAAACTCTGTGTCGCAGGCGGCTCTATGGGCGGTATGCAGGCAATGGAATGGGCTTTAGCCCATAATGATATGGTAACGCATGTTATAATAATCGCCTCGACTCCAAAATTGTCCGCACAAAGTATTGCATTTAACGCAGTCGGACGTAACGCAATATTATCAGACCCTAATTGGAATCACGGGAATTACTACCACGGAGAAAAACCGGACAAAGGACTTGCAATCGCCAGAATGGTCGGACATATTACATACCTTTGCGAAGAAGCTATGCAGAATAAATTTGCAAGAAGATTCCAAGACAAAGATTCTCCTGATTTCAGCTTTGATATAGATTTTGAAGTCGAAAGCTACCTTGCACATCAAGGTGAAATCTTTGTTGACAGGTTTGATGCAAACAGCTATCTATATATTACAAAAGCTGTTGACTATTTTGACATTGAAGCGAAATACGGTTCTTTAGAAGATGCATTCAAAGATACAAAAGCAAAATACCTGATTATATCCTTTACATCTGATTGGCTTTTCCCGACAGCACAATCCAAAGAACTCTGTAACGCACTAATGAAAAACAAAAAAGATATTTCCTTCTGTGAAATTGAATCACCTTGCGGGCATGATGCATTCCTGCTGGAATACGAAACCCAAACCAAAATCATAAAAAGTTTCCTCAAGGAGAATAGCTATGAATAAACATTATCTTGAATCAAAAGGCTTGCATCTCAATTATTCAATCATTTCCAATATAATTGACTCTGGGTCAACCGTACTTGATTTAGGCTGCGGTGACGGAACATTATTAAAAATGCTTAAGAATAAAGGAGTACATGCCAGAGGTATTGATATCAATCAGGATAATATTGTCAAATGTCTTGAAAAAGGGTTATCAGTAATTCAAGGTGATATTGATGAGGGCTTACAAGAATATCCGGATAAATCGTATAACTATGTTATATTAAATCAAACACTTCAATCTACTGAAAAACCTGATTTTGTAATCAAAGAAATGCTTAGAGTCGGTGAAAAAGTGGTTGTCAGTTTTCCTAATTTCGCATACTGGAAAGTTAGATTTTATCTGATGTTTAAAGGTAAAATGCCGAAATCAAGAATACTGCCGTTTCAGTGGTATGATACCCCCAATATCCACCTTTTAACCATTGAAGATTTTCATGAATTCGCACGAAATAACGGGTTTAAAATCGAAAAAACTATTTGTATGACAAAAGCAAAAGTAAGAAAAAGCATATTCCATAAAATTTTCGATAACTTTTTTACAGAAGAAGTAATTTTTGTAATATCTAAGTAACTATCCACAAATAACCGATAACAAAAATAACTAAATATAAAAAAATATATTTGATTAACAAAGTTAGAGGTTATATATGTCTAAATCAAAAATTATCACAATTACATTACTTTTATTTACCGTATTATTTAATCTTTCAAACTGTGTATCAGCACAAACAACACGGACAGAAGACATTAAAGAGCCGCCGTTTAAGTACGATACAAAAAACAACACAAATAACACCAAAACTCCGAGCAACAGCAGAGAGTCAAGTTCTACAATCAAAGATAAACCTAATTTTATAGACCCGCATACAATTAAAGATCCACCGTATAACAGGCAAAAATCGTCTTAAAAGCCTATTCCCAATCAATTGACAACAATGCTAATTCATCACCGGTAGATTTATTGACAACTGAATGTATCGTATGCAAACCCTCAACAGATACTTTTGATATTACAGTTTCCCCTAATGAAATATCTTTTTTAATTTGTATATCTAAGTTCTTTAAACTGTACTTGTCTCGAAAATCATAAGGTAAAGTCTCCAAAGCCCAGGAAATATAGTTTGAATTGTTGGCATGATGATTAACATCCAAATCATCAAATCTTACTTCAAACATTTTTTCGCACTCAAATTTCTCCGGAGTTCTAATTTTGTTATAAACTAAATCATCATCGCGTTTTTCAAAAATTTGAAAATCATCTTTTGCTTTAACAGGTGCAATCATTGATTTTGTATTCATATCAATCAATGCCCAGCAGCTTGCAACACGACCTATAATTTTATTATCTGGATTATAAATAGTAAAATCACGAAATGCAAATAATTTGGATGCACCTCTGGATTCTGTTTCTATCTCTATATAATCGTATTTTTGCGGGTAATGAACTAATTCTATTCTGTATTTCAATAGAAACCAGCCATAATTATTAGCTTCAGTCCATGTATAACCGAATCCGTTATCTTCAGCATTAACTGTTGCTGCATCCTGCAGAAACAACATAAACATTGACTCTTTTAATTTAAGATTAGTATTGAGTTCATAATAGTTTATCGGATATCTTTTCCGTGTTTTTACATAAGTTTTTAGCATACAAAAATTATAACACGATTTGCATGTAAAATATTGTAAATAATAATTTCAAATTGAACTATCGTTGAACTACAATATTATTTAGCGGAGGAGTAAACCAAATGGATTTAAAAATATCGCAACACTCAAATAAAATAACATTTCGTAATTTTAGATACAAAAATCTAGAATATACATCACAAAAAATGACTCCGGAAACAAAAGATTTGTTTATAAAAGCAAAAAAAATCCTAAAACCAAATCAAGTATTATCAAATAATTTGAATGGTTATACATTAGAAAAAACTGTTCCGGCACAACTTGAAAACGGAAAAGTAAGCGAAAGCTATCTATCATATCCAGGCAATAGGAAATCCGGAACATTAGTTTTAACAAATAATGGCGATATCGGAATGTACTATCGTCACTATGACTATATGAAATCGGTTTATCCTAATTATGATATGAACAAAGATGCTCAACATCGTATAAAAGATTTGATAGAATAATAACTTGATATTTTGAATTGTTAGGCATATAATTTTCTTATGAGATAGTTAATAACTATTCTTACCGTGACACTCTACCGACGAGGAAGATTAAGTATCTTCCGAGGAGAGGAAGGTAGCGGGGGTAAATACATCAGCTACCACCGCCACAATACAATTAAATAATAATACCATTATCTAGGCTCGTGGCGCAGTGGTAGCGCAGAAGACTCTTAATCTTTTGGTCGTGGGTTCGAATCCCACCGGGCCTATTTTTTGTACCCATAATTTGACTCTTGGATTCGAACCAATTTGTTCGGGTAAATCTATTTGATTAAATTTCTATCCCAAAACTATATTTTACCGAACAAACGGGTTCTCACTTCCTCCATTTGCTTAGGATTCAATATTTTATTAAATTATCTACGTTACGAAAAACGATAATTAATCGTTTTTCTAATCGCAAACGGAGTCCTTCACCGGGCCTATTTTTTGTACACATAATTTAACTCTTGGATTCGTGGGTAAATATATATTAGTTGTATTAATCCAACAAAACTATCTTTATACGAACAAACGGCTTCTCACTTCCTCCATTTGCTTGCGATACAAAAACTTATTCAAAGAATGACGTTACGAAAAACGATAATTAATCCTTTTTCTAATCCATAATTTACTGTTTAACAATATGAGTATCATAAATAAAGAAGTCAAGATTTTAAAACCTTGACTTCTTTTATTTTATTTATAAATTATTCAATACTTATGGATTAGCATCAAATCTATCAGAGATATGCAATGAATCTAAATTGTCTTGCAATGCTCTAAACACACTATCTCCAATATTCATACGGTATAAACCGCCTCTTCTACCTTCGTGAGATGCAAATGCAATTGGAGCAAAGTCTGAACCGATTTTTACCTCAACGCCTTTATCTCTTAAGTAGTTCATAAGTTTTACAGCGTCTTGATCAAGGTAGCCATTGATACCTCCGCCAGGGTTGTCACCGCCACCGATAGTACCACCACCAGGGTTGT
>CALUXV010000009.1 GCA_944324835.1 Candidatus Gastranaerophilales bacterium | reverse complement strand
ATGTGGTTTTGTAACAAGTCAAAAAGTTTCGTTTTTCTCATAAACATTTTGTATTCTTCAATAGAATAATTCATTTTCTTGAATGAAAAATTAAATTCCCCATCCTTATCTATTGTATAAATTTCATTAGCTCTTACAGTTATAAGCAAAGGAATACATTTTAAAGTTATAAATATGTTGGTTTTCCAATAACTTCTTGAACAATTATTTCATTAAAACAGAATTCATTATTTTGATTGAAAATTTTTCTAAAATTTTTATATGCAGATGTCGTATCTTTCCCTTGAACAAACCCTAAAATTTGCATATTATCAATATCCTTGTTATTTATATCTTGCGTAAAGCCATCACGCGTATAAAACATAAATGTTTTCATGCTAAAGTATATTCTCCTCGTTTAGTAAATATTAAATAACCATAATCTCTTAAAAATTGTAACTGCTGTCTTATTTTTGCTCTAATATTGTTATTATTAGGATGTTTTAATTTTAGGAAATTTTCAAAAGAATATATTTCATCCAATGTGAAATTTTTCTTATTTAACAAATCAATACATTTCATTATATCCAATAACCATCCTTTTAGTTCATTCTTTTGACTTCTTAAAAATAACATTTTATTAAAATTAGAAATAACCACTTGTTTATCAACAACTTGTCGATTAGAAATTAAGTATAGTTTTCCTGATGATGGTATTGATGAAACATCAATATTACAACCAATCCATCCTGCTCTACGCGCTGTTTCAGGTAGTGGAGGTCTTTTTAGAATAATACTTTCCGTAAAATAATGTTTAGGGATGATTAATAAATTATTAACAGAATAAGTTTTTAAATCATAATTCAAGTAGAAAAAATTAGGTACGTCACCATTTCTAATTTTATCTATCATTGTTTCATAAGCACCATCAACTATTTTTTTGCCGAGTTTTGATTTGTTACTCTTTAATTCAAATTCTTCATTACACTTTTCACAATAGAAATCCCCAACAGGTTTATTGTTCTCAAAATGAGATAATTTGTTTCCACACCTTACGCAATAAACGTTATCATTCACCCAATTTTCACTCATTACCCTTATTTTCTGTGAATTTGAGTGATATTCTTCTGCTAAATTTGTATTAAAAAATAAATTCATACTTAAGCAACTTCGTCTAAATATTCTTTTTCCAAGTCTATACCAATAAATTTCCTATCTAATTCTAAAGCCATTATACCAGTTGTTGAGCTTCCTGTAAAAGGATCAAGAATCAAATCTCCAACATTCGTTGATGCAAGGATTATACGCCTTAACAATTCTAAAGGTTTTTGTGTTGGATGTTTACCAAATTCTTTTTCATAACTTTTTGTAGTTCCTATTGCCCAGACTGAACGCATTTGTTTTTCTGGCTTTTTAATAAAATCTTCACCCCAATCACCATTTTTCATTGCTTCATAGTTAAAAGTATGTTTACCTTTTGGGTCTTTTCTTGCCCATAACAATGTTTCATGGCTTGCTGTAAAATATCTACAACTCATATTAGGCGAAGCATTTGGCTTAAACCAGCAAATATCGTTTAGAATTTTAAATCCTGCTGTCTGTAAAGCAAATCCGCAAGCATAAATTGAATGGTAAGTACCTGAAATCCATATAGTGCCGTTAGTTTTTAAAACTCTCTTACAAGCGTTAATCCAAGCCTGATGAAATTTGAAATCTTCTTCAATACCTTTACTCTCATCCCATTTGCCTTTGTTCACAGAAACAACTTTTCCGGTATGGCAAGTAATTCCTCCGTTAGATAGCATATATGGAGGATCCGCAAAAATCATATCAACTGATTCAGGAGTTGCTTTATTTAAAATTTCAATACAATCACCTAAAAATAAGGTTATATCATCCTTTTCATAGACCTTTTGCATGAGTTAATTATAATATAAAAATTTTTCCTTTATCCTATTTGGGCCAAATTTTTAAATAGATTTAAATTATTGTATGAAATAATTTATACTCACAGTGACAAAAAAATATTTACCCAGTTTCACTAATCACTATCCACTGCCTTTATCGCTTAATTACTTCATCACTTATTTCCTATACACAAACTCAATCACAACGGCGTAAATCTTTTTCTCTGTATAGTTTGAAACAACATAAGATGCCGTTTTATACTCTTTAAAATTCGTATTTAATGTTTTAATAAGAACCCCTGATTTAGAAGAATTTTGTCCGCAATCAGAAAGATTCGCAATTACAGGTTCTTCTGTATTTGAATCGTTTTTATACAAAAATATTTCAGCGGTTAAATCATTACCTTCAAACGGGTCGCTAACCTGAGTAATTCTTAACTCCTGCACTCCTTGCGGCAGGCAAAATCTTACGGAATCAAATTTTCGTTTGCCGATTACGGTATCATATATAAGCAGATATTGAGAATCAGGGCAATAATGTATTTCATTAAGACTCAACGCTTTTTTCAGATACGGATAATTATTATTTATTCTCACGTAAACTTCAGCATCAGCATTTCTTTCCATACAGAAAGGTATCAAAGGGTTTTTTGCCCCTTGAATACAGCCGGCAGTCAAACACTGGCTGACTTTTCTTCTATAAAGCCATCCACCTAAACCTAATAGTGCGGCTCCGCCTATCGAACCTAAAGTTATTGCGGTTACGGCTCCTCCTGACAAGCCTCCGTCATCTTTTTTTCTTTCGCCGGATGGTACATCAGGGTTATTAAACAAATCCGGGATTTCAAAATCGAAAGTCGGAGTTCCAACTCGAGCCATTACCGGGGTAATATTTAATAAAAAAATCAGAAAAATTGTCGTAATTTTTTTAATCATATTTATACCCGCCCCAGAGTAATAACAAGTTTTGCGTTATAAGTTGTACAAACAGTATAATCATGTGCCAGTACCTGCGGAGTAAAAAAATCCGTTTCTATTTTGTCATATGGATTGTAGATTGTATAAGATGACGGAGTAACAGATAAATCCTCATTATCCATCGGGTATCTTCCGCAAGAACTGCAGCAATTTTCGAATTTTGCACTTACCTGAATCGGGTCTGCAAGGTTTGTATTTATACGTAAGGAAAAAGGACTCAAATTTAAGCGGCAGCAGCTTTCACTTAAATTTTCTACTGCTTTTATATCCATAACAGTCAATTTTTCGTCTTTATCAAATTCTTTGCCTTCAACGATAATTTTATCTATATGCAAAACCTCCGGCAGAACTGCCTGTATATTTTGTCTTGATTCTGTGGCAAATGTTATTCCTGAATTTATTAAACACAATAACAAAATTAAGTATTTCTTCATTAAATTTCCTCATAAGTACTCTAACTTTTTCATAAAAATATACAAATTCCCCTTTTGGATAAAAAAATATCATCCCATATTTTCTACATCAGACGGTTTTTTTAGTTATTACAAACTTTTATAAAAGGTTTGAGGATTTATAAAAAAATGAAACGTATTATAAGTTTAATTATTATATTGATTTCTATAATGATTCCCGTAAAAACTTCTGCCAATCCGTTTTTCAGAGCCGAAGTTACAGGATTTCCTATTGTGACGGATAATTCTGTCAGTGCAAATGTAAATCTTACTTATGTTCAAGTAGGATTTTCAAGTTTGTTTGTTATGGCCGCAGATGAATTTATAACAAACAACGACAACCCGAACATCAAAATTCCAATCCAAAACTTGTATCTGCTGGCAGACGGTCAGGAATTCCAGATAGGAACAAATAACTGGCAGAGATTTTTTATCGACAACTTTGATATAACAGGGACATCACAAAAAAATATTACTCTTAAACTCGAAAATATTGGAGAATTGCCGGCAGGGAATTATACAGTACTGTTGAAATTTTTAGACAAAACAGGATTTACGCTTGATTATGAATGCGAATTATTTTTTACATTTATGATTGATGAAAAACATACAATAACGGTGTTAAGCGGAGACCCTGTTATTATTCTCACTGATGATGATATCTTTAATTTTCAAAATGTAATCAGAAACCAAAACGATATAAGACTTGATTTGACATCAAATACAAAATGGAAACTCTGGCTTGATACGGCGAATCTTGAGGATGAAAACTGTGAGTATTACTGCCAATTAAAAAATGCTTCGGGGAAAGTATCTTCATACAACCAAGAACGTATCAGAATAATTTCGAACCAGAGATATCTTCTTGCATCAGGAGAAGAAACACTTGAGGGGATAGATGTCGGGAACCGAGTTCCGACCAACGTATTAATAGAATATTCACTAAAAAATACAAGTACAGACAAATATATAAAAGAAGGTATTCGGCAAAATCCGTTTACCTATATATTAGAAAGGGAATAAAATGAGAAAAATAATAAAACTATCCGCAATTTTATTTGCATTAATATTTCATATTAATTCATCGTTTGCGGCGGTAAAAGTAATGCCTACATTGATAGAACTCAATACGAATAAAAGTAAGGGGAACTATCTTACAACCTCATTCAGTGTTCAGGCAGGCAAAGACGAAACAGTAAGGTTTAAACTTTATCCTGAATATTTCACGATAACCGATAACGGCAAAATGGATTCCGCACCAAAATCGGAAAAGCCTGATAATCTAATTTCTCATGCACGTTTTGTACCCAATGAATTTACGCTGAAAAACGGTGTTCCTCAGGTTGTACGTGTAACGTTTACTGATCTAAAAAGTCTGCCGGACGGCGAATCCAGAATGGTAATGTTTGTGGAAGATGTTGCTACAAAAGAAATACAGCTTCCGAATAATTATAAAAACGTAAATACAAGACTTATTGTAAAAACACGATTGGGAATCCCGATTTACGTTGACAAAGGACACGTTGTAAAAGTCGGGAGATTTGATGATTTGAAAGTTGAAAACCGGAACAGAAACCTTGTATATAATCTCAATCTAAGTGCAGGAGGAAACAGCAAAGTCAGATACCATGGCAAGGGGCAGATAATACAAGGAGGGAAATTGGTAAAAGAATTTCCTATGAACAGTAATACTATTCGTGCAAACGGAATATTTAAAGAAATCGGAAAACTTCCTGATAATCTTGCAGATGGAGAGTACATATTAAAAGTTATTTTGACCTACAAAAACGAAAAAAATGAAACGAAAAATTTAATAAAGGAAACCCCGTTTCAAGTAAATCACACAATTTAGAAAAGGAGAAACTATGAAAAAAAACAAAATCTTGACTGCGATGCTTGTATTCGCAGCAATCGGGAGTTGTGCACATGCAGAGAATTTTGCAAAACAAACACTTCAGGCAACATTGCCGGCTTATGTAGATATTCAGGCTCAGGAAGGTGTTTTGAAAGAAAACATTGACCCTGCAACAGGTCAACTCTCAAACGCATTCAATTCAGTATTCAAAATTCGTTCAAACGATAATCTTGATTTGTATTTGCGTGCAGAAACAATTGCTGATACAAAAGGTGCGGTTGACGGATTTTTCCAAAAAGGAGATACGGTTTATGTAATCTTAGGGCATACAACCGTTAAACCTAATGAAGCTGCTATTGCTGATATTAAAAGCGGAAATGCAACTCCAGAAAACAACCAGAATGCAATTGCATATCCTGTAACAGGGGTACAGCTTTCAGGCAAATACACTAAAGAACCTGTATTTGTTCAAGACAAAGCACGTTACGAGTTCAGCGTTGAACAAGGCGAAACAGTTGCAACAACTACTATATCGCCGAATGTTGATCAGTCAACTTATTCATACAGGGATAAAGCAGGGAATTACGAAGCATATATTATCCTGACAGATACTACAACATAAGGTATTTTTATGAAACGTAATTTTTTTACCTTTTTATGTCTTATATTTGTCACCGCACCGGCATGTTCCGGTGCGGCGGTTATGAACAGCAATCTTACGGTCATAATCCCGTCTGCAGCAGTTGTGAATACAGTTCCCTCTTCAATGAATAATACCTCTATTAATCCACAGACCGGATGCCACAAGGGGTTAGAGGCATTATTTAATGTTAAAACAAACGGTGATGACAGTACTTATGATTTTGTGATATCAAGTAGCGTTAATACAAATTCAGGTGAGAGAAGCGGGTATTTTCTAAAAGATGGAGATTTATACCTGATATTTGGAAATAAAGAAATATTGCCGGATTTAGCATCTTATGGCGATATATCTTCTTTGTATCCGCAGTCAAATAAAAATTTAATAGCCTACCCTGTTATAAAAAATCCTGAATTTCAAACCGATTATCAAATGTATAACGGAAATATGTGCTGCAAGTTTTTAAGCGGCGGGAAACAGAATTTTAATGTTTCACAGCTGGTAGGAAATACTCCGCTTGCAGGAACTTATTCAATAGAGGATGACTCGGCAGGAATTTATGAAGCAGTAGTGATGTTAAATATATACAGGAAACCCTGATGAAAAAAATAATTATTTTTCTTTTCCTGATACTGTTTCCCTGTATTTGTTATGCCCAATCTGATGAAACAACAATAACATCGCTTGAGGTTAATAATTCCGATACAAAAGATATTGAACTCTATATGGATTCCGCTAACCATGCGTATATTCCGGTTAAACAAACCGCAAGGATACTCAAAATCCCTTTTGAAGAAAATCATTCCGCAAAAGAAATAAAATTCAAAACCCATAACAGGGAAAGTGTTGTTATTAAACGTGACGGAGTATATTTAAATAACAATAAACTTGATTCTACCGTAACTTTTAAGCGAGATGGGATAATAGAGTCGGATGAGTTTTTTATAAGCGAAAAAACAGCATCAAGAATATTTGAATCAGATATTGAAGTTGATGCTGTTTCTCTGTGTGTAACTTTAAACAACAAGTATCTTACTCCGTCATCAGATAGTCAATCAGAAGAAGAAATCCCGCAGAAAGAAACCATCACTCCGAAGGGAAAAGGGAAGATTTCATTTGATACTCTGGAAGTTAATAACTCTATGATGAACGATTCAACAAAACAGGTTTATCTGAATGCAACACAAAATAATGTGATGTTTAATAACAATACGAGAATGAGTCTGAAAGGGAAATTATATAGCGGAGATTATGCTCTGAATTTTAATACCAATAATTATGCGGATGAATTTTTTTCTTTTGGGGGATTGAGTTTTACTTACAAGAATAAATTTCGGGATTTGTTTTATGAGTTAGGCCAGGTATCTGGATTAAAAGACAGATACAATACAATCGGTACAATGCTTATCGGTGCACAGTTGTCTGATTATAATGAATATCTCAAACAGGAAGGAAGCAGAGAATATTCTGAATTTTTAAAAAAGGGTGAATCAAGAAAAAGAATTTTCGCAGGGATATCAGGATTTAATAACAGGTTATTTAGTTCTAACGGGTATATTTACCAGATGACCTCTAAAAAATTCGTTGCAGGATTTGACCGTCAATACGGGATTCGGGATAACTTAAAACTCGATACAAAAATTATTCACGATACGATTATCCAAAGAAACAATGATGCACTTTTTATTCCTGGATTATACGAGAATTATTCAATTTTATCATCAGGAGTATACCGGAATCCTAATACGATGGAAGGTACAACAATGATTAATACATTGAATTTTTATAAAAATAAATTTTACAGTTTAAACGCTCTTGCAGGGCTCTCTGTTATGAATGATTACTACAACCCTGATAACAAATATAACCCGGGGTATTCTCTTTCATTAGAGAATGTGTTTGATTATAAAAATTCTACGTTCAAATTACGTCTTTATCAACAATCGCCAAATTATTACGTTGCAGGTTCGGATTCCGGTTTTATCTGCGACAGATTAGGTGCAGAGATTGGTGCAGCGTATGTAAAAGATAACCTGAATGCGAATTTTAGATATACAAGGTATTATTCAAACCTTGATGACAGATATATGGGCGGGCTGACATCTTTTGACGAAGGGTATTTTAACATTGGGGCAAGATTATTCAAAGGTACGAGGCTGCGGCTTAACGGGAATATGCGGTACGGAGAAAACAGTATAGGAAACAACCTTAATTATTACTATAATCTGAACCTGTCAAAAAATTTGAGCCAAAATCTTTCAGTCGAAGCAGGAAACATGGGAAATGCATATAACACAGAGTATTCTCCGGAATTTACATCAATGTACGGGTTTAAAAGTTCTTACAGTATGACTTACGCAAATCTAAACTACAGACTGCCTAAAAATAAGGGGATTGTGAAACTCGGGCACGACAGTGTTAAATACGATTCAAACGGGACAAACAATAACTATAATATGATTAAGGTTAACTATCAGTTTCCGGAATTTAAAAGACTTTTATTTGGAGTCGGAGTCGGATATAAGTATCAGGGATTAGACGGCGGATGTACGTATAGTGCTGCGGTCGGGTACAGAACAAGGACCGGCATGGTAGTGAGTTTAAATTATCAGTATAACAATGCAATGGGATATTTGTTTAATAATATGTATATTCCATCAAACGCACGCCACTCAATCAATTTTACGGTAAATGATACTCTGGCATTTACCGATAACGGTCTGCAATCAATCGGTACAAATTCGCCGAATCAAGGTTTTGTAGAAGTTGCTGCATATATTGATAAAAATAATAACGGCAAGTTTGACAGGGGAGATATTAAGGTTTCAAATGTTCCGGTAAAAGTCGGATGGAAATCTGATTCTATTAGAACAAAACGGAGCGGATTTTGTGATTTGCAAAGCGTAGATAAAGGGATGTATAACGTATCTCTTGATACGGATAATCTGCATGCAAATCTTTCGGCACAAAAGAATGTAAGTGAATGTATTCTTGTTGAGCCCCAAAAAACAACGAGAGTAGAATTTCCTCTAAAAAGTTCTGTAGGAAATATAACCGGTAAACTTTCGATTAAAGACGATTTTGACAGGAAAATGAATATAACGGATTTTATTGTGTCATTGTATGACAAAGATGGTGTTGAAGTTGCGTATTCAACGGTTGATGATGAGGGAAATTATTATTTTTCAGGTGTAGCACCAGGAGAATATAAAATTAGTCTGGATAAGAACTTTATAAATGATTATAACCTGATACCTGATGAAGAATTTGGCGAAATAGCCGTTAATATCCCTTATGTTTATAAAAAGTTTGTGGAATTAAATGAGCAAAATATTGTATATAAATGTTTTTAAACGTACAATAATACTAATGGTAAATATTTTATATAAGGAATTTTATGTCACAAGAAGTTTCTAAAATATATAGTGATATAGCAGAGTTATTGAACTTAGCACGGGCGAAAGCTTATCATACCGTGAATTCAATTATGGTTGAAACATACTGAAAAATCGGACAGCGTATTGTTGAAGAAGAGCAGGGCGGAGCCTCCCGTGCTGAGTACGGAACAAAACTTATTGAAAATTTGTCAAGATACCTGACAAATACTTTCGGCAAAGGCTTTTCAGAAGCGAATTTGAAAAACATGAGACAATTCTATCTTACATACCCGGAATTCGATACGCAGTGCGTAGCGAATTTATCCTGGACAAATATCAGAACTATTATCAGAATAGATAACAAACAAGAAAGAGATTATTATTTAAAAGAGGCATCAGAACAGAATTGGACTTCACGCCAGCTTGAACGTAATATCAAAAGCGGATATTATCACAGACTTTTATCCTCTCAAGCAGAAGTAAATGATGCTGAAAAATGTCTGCCTACCGTTATTAATACAAAAGAATTCATCAAAGATCCGTATGTTTTGGAATTTCTGGATTTACCTGAAAATATTGAAGGCAAAGAAAGTGTTTTAGAATCGGCTTTAATCAATAATTTACAGAAGTTTTTGCTTGAACTTGGCAAAGGATTTTCTTTTGTTGCACGCCAATTTAGAATTAGTACCGAAACAGACCATTTTTATGCGGATTTGGTGTTTTATAATTATCTGCTAAAATGCTTTGTGGTCATTGATTTAAAAACTACAAAATTATCTCATGCAGATATCGGGCAAATGGATATGTATGTCAGAATGTTTGACGAACTAAAGCGTGGTGCAGACGATAATCCAACTATCGGCATAATTTTTTGTACGGATAAATCTGAAACTATGGTCAAATATTCAGTATTACAGGAAAGCCGGCAGATTTTTGCAAGCAAGTATAAAACAATTCTCCCAACCGAAGAAGAACTTGCGGATATGATTCAAAAAGAAAATATAAAATTATTAGCGGAACAATAATAATCAATACTCATTCATATCTTGTATATAAATATATTTAATAGTAAAATAAATTCTGATATGAATGGTTTTATGTCACAAACGTTTGACAAAATTATTAATGAATTTCAAAATTTCCCGGAAGTTCAAAGTATTGCAATAGGCGGTTCTCAAAAAGCGAATACTGCGGATGATAAATCGGATATTGATACTTATATTTTTGTTGAAAAAGATATATCAATAGCAGAACGGCTTGAATTAGTAAAAAAATATTCATCTAAATACGAAGTCGGCGGAGAATATTTTGGTTCGGGAGATGAGTTTTTTGTAGATAAAATAAACCAACAACTGGATGTAATGTATTTTAATAAAAAATGGATTGAAAATGTTATTGAAAACGTTTGGGAAAAACATTATCCATCAAACGGATATACAACGTGTTTCTTATTTACTATTAAAAACTGTGAAATCCTTTATGATAAAGATAACTGGCTGAAAAATTTGAAGGAAAAGCTTAATACGCCTTATCCAAAAGAATTAAAACAAAATATTATCAAAAGAAATATGATGCTTTTAAAAGACAAACCTTTTGCATCATATTATGAACAAATAGAAAAAGCTTTATCTAGAAACGATTATAATAGCGTAAACCATCGTATATCTGCATTTCTTGCAAGTTATTTTGATATAATTTTTGCACAAAATGAACTCTTGCACCCCGGAGAAAAGAAACTTGTCGAGTATGCAAAAGAACATTGTGAAATACTGCCCGCAAATTTTGAAGAAGATATAAATAAACTTCTTACGCAGCCAAACCCTGATACATTAAAGATTTTAGATAATATGGTTTATAATATAAAATTTAACTTTATATAAAAAATGCTCTCTTAAAATCAAGTTTATTTATAAATAGACCAAATGGTCTATATAGATTTTTTAAACTTCAACCCTATGATTGATGTTCCTTTCCTCCAAATAGTTTAAATTTATAGTGTAGACTTGGTAAGTAATATATAAAAAAGTACAAAAAATTGTACGGAGGAGAGAAGGAAAAGTGGAACTTTCCGGATTAGAGCTGACATTGAGGCGTATAAGTGTAATAGAAAGCCAATTTCAGGAAATCATGAATTTCGGGTATGAACCTGAAACAAACAGTGATTTCCAAAAAATATTGGATTCTACATACGAAAAAGAATACGGTACAAAATCTGAAATACCATCAAGCGGCTCAAATGTCAGTCATGGGGATATTGACAAATTAATAGATAAATATGCATCAGCAAACAATCTTGACCCTGACTTTGTAAAAGCTGTTGTTAAACAAGAATCAGGATTCAATCCAAATGCTAAATCAAAATGCGGAGCAATGGGTTTAATGCAGTTAATGCCATCAACGGCACAAGGTTTAGGTGTTACAAACGCATTTGATGCAGAACAAAACATTTATGGCGGAACAAAATACTTAAAAGGGCTTATGGACAGATTCGACAATAATAAAGAACTTGCTCTTGCAGCATATAACGCAGGTCCAAACGCAGTCAAAAAATACAACGGCATTCCGCCTTATCGTGAAACACAAAACTATGTCAAAAATGTAATGGCAAGTTATGGAAGATTTAAGGACGCAAGCTAATGATACTAAGAGGGTTTGAATCAGCATCTAACGGAATGTTAGCACTGATGGACAATTTGGACAATACAGCAAATAACCTTGCAAATGTAAATACTGCAGGGTATAAAAAAAGCGGACTTACATTCAAAAACACAATGGATGCATCTGTCTATCAAAAAAGCGGAGAGTTAATCAAGGGACAAAGTGCCGGCGGAAACAGATACTTAGGAGAACTAAGTATGGGCAGCGAAACAATGAGAATTACCTACGATTTTAGTCAAGGCGGATTGATGAAAACAGGTGTTCCGTTCGATTTTGCCATTCAAGGCGACGGTTTCTTCAAAGTAATGGATAGAGATGGCAATGTTGGTTATACAAGAAATGGTTCATTCTGTAGAAACAGCCAGAATTTTTTGGTAACAAAAGAAGGAGATTATGTTCTTGATAATACAAATAGACCCATCAATCTTTATAACGATGAAATGGAAGAGCAGCCGACTACTTACCAATATTTGGTAACAGAACAGGGTAATATCGAAGCATTTGACGGCAGAAACAGAATCCCATTAGGAACATTTGGTATATATAACTTTAGTGATAAAGAAGATTTACGTTCAATAGGATTTTCCAGATTTGCACCGAGAAGTGCTGATAATCAAGAACTAAGAACACCTCCTGCGAAATTTACAATACAGCAGGGGATGCTTGAATCATCAAATACCAGTGTAATCAGAGAAATGTTAAACACAATTAGTACAAACAGGAACTATGAATCTTTAAGCAGAGTTATTACAACAAACAGCGATTTATTGGATTCGGCGATATCAGTTGGTCGTATCAGGGGTTAGGTATAACTAGACTAAAAACAGGGTGAGGAAATATAAAACATGCTAAAATCATTAACAACAGCCGCAACAGGTATGATAGCTCAACAAAATAACCTTGATGTTATTGCAAACAACGTAGCAAACGTTAATACAACAGGATTTAAACATTCGAGAGCAGAATTTCAAGATTTACTGTCTCAAGCGATTAAAACACCTGGTGCAATGATGAACCAGGGTACATTCCAACCGGTAGGTTTAGAAATCGGATTAGGTGTAAAAACCGTTGCAACAACAAGAGTATTTACTCAAGGTGTAACAATGTCAACAGGAAGAAACCTTGACGTTGAAATTGAAGGTGACGGTTTCTTTCAGATTATGCAGCAAGATGGTACACTTTCATACACCCGTGATGGTTGTTTCCAATTAGATTCATTGGGGCAATTAACAACCAATGATGGTTTAATTGTACAACCGGCAATTTCAATCCCGCGTGATGCTACAGAAATTACTATTACACAAGATGGGAACGTATCAGTAACATTACCGGGACAAACGCAACAATCAGTTGTTGGTACAATTCAGCTGGTTAAATTCCAAAACCCTTCAGGGCTTTTATCTATCGGGCACAACCTTTATGTTGAAACTCAAGCATCAGGTGTTCCGATTCAAGATACACCGGGACAAAACGGTTTAGGGAAACTACAACAGGGAATGCTTGAAGGTTCTAACGTTCAAATAGTCGATGAACTTATCGGATTGATTAAAGCAGAACGTGCATTTGAATCTAATTCTAAAATAGTTAATACATCAAACAATATTCTTCAAGAAACAAATAACTTAATCAGATAATAAAGGTAGTTAAATGAAAAAGGTTTTAAGCACAATTTTAACATTAATTCTTTTTGCAGGAAGCGTTTCTGCAAAATCAATTAGTGCAGAAACTCTAAAAAAAGATTTACAAAACCTTATTCTTAACGACTACAAAACAAAAACTTCTGCAGATTTAGATATAAAAATTTCAATGCTGCCGTTTCAAACTCTTAATCTGCCGGATGGAGAAATAACCTATACTCTTATTAACAATTCTGATGATATTAAACTAGTTTCAAGAGATGTAAAACGCATAAATATTCTTGTTAACAACAAACTACAGCGGACACTTAACATTCCGATAGAAATAAATGCTTATGATGAAGTAATGGTTGCTGCAGAAAATATTTCAAGAGAACAGCCGATTAGCCTTAACAAGACTCGTTTCAAAAAAATGAATATTACAAATAAAAGCGATTTTGTTGTTACAAAAGCTTTTATGAATAAAGAAATGGTTGCAAAAAAAGAATTCAAAGAAGGTGAAATAATTGATAAAAGATTTGTAAAAGTTCGACCTGATGTAACACAAAATTCAGAAGTCAGAATAATTCTAAATTCTGATAACGGATTTCAAATATCAATAGATGGGATTGCAAGAACCGACGGCACAATCGGCGAATATGTTACAGTCGAAAACAAAATGTATAACAAAGTCTATAACGCAAAAGTTATAGGAGAAAACAGGGTATTAGTAAACATTTAAAAACTTAGGTAAGAAGAAAATGATTAAAAAAGTATTAGTATTAATAGCAATGATAGTAACAGTACTTATAAATATATACACAACTGCAAATGCAGAATCATTATTTGTACTGGGAGCGAACGCAAATTACGGAGGTGCGCCAAAATCTTTATTCAGCGGTGTTCAAGCCCGTCAAATCGGAGATTTAATATCAATCATTATGAGCGAAGATATTACAATTAACGACAATTTGAACTACTCAACATCAAAAACAAGTACAACAACTGATACTTTTACATCATTCCTTAGAGATTGGTTAAGTTTAAATTTCTTAAAAAATGCTGACGGATATGGCGGAAGTAATGAAGTTACGTCGGCAGCACAAGGAGGAAGAACTTTTTCTTACGGGGATACAATTGCTGTTCAAGTAGTACAACAAATGCCTAATGGTAATTTATCCGTTCAAGGGAAAAAAACACTTATTAACGGAAACGAACGCTTAGATTTAATTGTAACAGGGCTTGTTGACCCTAGATGGATTGACCAAAACGGACAAGTTTATTCATACAATGTAGCGAATCTTCAATTCGCACTATCAGGCAGAGGAACTATCTCCAGAGGTCAAAACGAAGGTATATTCAACAGACTTATCAAATACCTGTTCTAGAGGTAAATGTATGGGTAAAGTTTCAATTCAAACAGATATTGAAAAGAATAAAAATAATCAAAGGATAAATAACAAAATGATAAAAAAAATACTAACAATAACATTAATATTACTAAGCTGGATAGGAACACCAATATTAACCGCATCAGCTGCAGCACCTGTCAGAATCGGGAATCTGGTACACGTAAAAGGTGTTCGTGAAAACCAAATAGTAGGTTACGGTGTTGTAGTTGGCCTGCCGGGAACAGGTGACAACTCTCGTTCAACTCAAATTACAAACAGAATGCTAATCAGAAACTTAGGAACGGTAATTGATCAGGAAAACTACATCCAAAAAGGTTCTTCAGCGGCTGTTATTGTTACAGCAACTGTTCCGCCGTTTGCTAAAAACGGGGACAAAATTGATTGTACTGTTTCAACTATAGCCGATGCAAAAAGTTTAGAAGGCGGTGTATTGGTACAAACAATTCTTAAAGCTCCAAACGGAGAAGCTGTTGCAGTAGCACAAGGCCCCGTATCAGTCGGCGGTATAAATAAAATTGCAGGTTCTGCTTCAAAAAGAACGGCAATAACTTCAACCGGTAGAGTTCCTGGCGGTGCAATTATGGAACGTGATATTGATACACAAATCGGAGATGAAGGAACCATTACAGTGTCAATGGACAAATCAGATTACACAATGGCATCAAGAATTGCTCAAACAATATCTAATACAGTTTGTCCGGCAAAAGCCATTGACGGCAGTTCTGTTGTAATAAATGTTCCTTCTAAATATCAAAATGACAGAGTAAGATTCTTATCAATCATTGAAAATATTGAAGTAAATCCGACAGTTGAACCGGCTAGAGTTGTTGTTAACGAACGTACCGGTACAGTTGTTATAGGCAGTGATGTAAAACTTCTTCCGGCTGCGGTTGCACACGGGAATATTACGGTAACGGTTACTCCGAATAACGAAGTTTCGCAGCCAAATCCGTTTGCTGCAGGGGCAACAGTTGGCTTTGCCAATCCAACAGTTGACGTTCAAAAATCAAATGCAAGCTTGGTTAACATGCCGGCAAACAGCAATTTAAATGATTTAGTTAAAGCATTGAATGCAATCGGTGTTGCTCCGATTGACTTGATATCAATTTTACAAGCATTGAAAAAAGCAGGAAGCCTGCAAGCAGATTTAGTAGTTATATAAGGATAAAACATGGATATAACATCTTCTAATATGATAAACGGAATGACATCAAATGCACTTAATACAAGTGCTGTAAGTGGTGAACAAGAGATTTATAATCGAATTAAAAATTCCGGAGATAACAAAGAACAGTTGATGAAAGCGGCACAAGAATTTGAATCAATATTTATTACTAAAATACTTTCATCAATGGAAGAAACTGTTGATAAAACAGGCAGCCTGTTTGAAGAAAAATCCGGAGGTTACTTAGATTCATTCAAACCATATATGTATCAGCAAATGGGACATGATTTGGCAAGCAATCCGAATACATCATTTGGTTTTGCAAAACAAATTTATGCACAAATGGAAAAATACGTTAAATAGACTTGGACAAAAATAAAGGAAAAAAATAAAATGGTATCATCAATAAGCGGTAACAGTTCATTACAAATGATAAGTGCATTAAATGCATTTAAATCGGAATCCTCCGTAAACAATAAACCGGTGCATACTGATTTAAATACATCAAACGGGATTAATCTATCAGATAATGACAGCTTATTAAAAGATATTAATATGACAGAAATAAGAGATTGTGCAAAAAAAGTCGGGGAAACAAATCTTACAGATGATGATATAAAATACGGTTTAACCTATGGCAGGAGTGTAATTGCAGATTATATAGCATAAAGGGGCGGAAATTATGTACGAAGAAATTTTTAAGAATTTAGTAGAAATCTTGGATAAAGAAATCAAACTCTATACAGAAATGAGAGATTTGTATACAGAAAAAAGAGCAATTCTTGTAAAGAACGATATTATGTCTCTTTCCAAAGTTGATACTAAAATCATTGAGAACTATGAAAATATTAAAAAAATTGATCTTTTAAGACTTGATGCAATAAAAATGCTTGGTGAAGATGCACCTAGTATGACAAAGTTAATTGAATTATCAGAAAAATATTGTCATAAATATTCAAGTAAATTAAAAGAACAACAAGCAAAATTAAACAGTATTTCAAGTGCAATATCTGTACTTAACCTTACTAATATTAAACTAATTAAACATGGTATGACCCTTGCAGATAAGTCACTTGGAATAATTATTGATGCTTGTGCGCCTAAAGGTACAAGTTATTCTCAAAACGGCAAAGAAGAAACTTCCAATATGGAAATGAGTACAATAATAAAAGATGTATAATCGGGGATTTTAAATGGCGAACCTATTTTCAGCATTAAATATGTCATCTTCAGCATTAAAAGTTCATCAAGCTGGGATTAATATTGTTTCAAATAACATTTCCAATATGAATACTGAAGGGTACCATAAACAAAAACTGAACCTTGGTACTTTAACTCTGGATTTACCTATTGGTAATAATGTTTATAATCAGGTTAAAACAAGTGCCGGAGTTGAAGCAATTAGTGTTACACGTTATACAACTAATTTTATTGGCTCATATTACCGTGACCAATTAACAGATCAGGCATATTTAGATCAACAAAAACAAGCAATATCTGATTTAGCAGAAATGTTTGATGAACTTGGAGGCAATGGGCTGGATTCTGCGCTAGAAGGATTTTATGAAGCCCTCGACAATCTTAATCAGTACCCATCAGATATGAGTGCAAGAATAAATTTTCTTGAAGCAGCAGGTACTCTGACAAATTCAATGAATCATATTTCCAAAAAATTGGAAAATATGAAGAATCTTGGTGTAGGAGATGGTTCATCCCCTGAATTATTACAACAATCAGAACTTAATACTTCAATAAATAGTCTTAATGATTATTTACAGCAATTAGCAAATTTAAACAAACAACTTAGTAATTCTAACACAGGGACTTTAGAAAATAATAATTTATTAGACCGCAGAGATGTATTGTTAAATGAAATTGCAAAACTTGCGGACTTTAAAACCACCATTCATGATGATGGTTCTGTAACACTTACCCTTGGGGGAACAAAAATTGTCAGCGGCAATAAAGTTCTTGCAACATTTGATTTACAAACTGCTGCTAAATATGATGAATACTGTCAGCAAAACGGAATTGAAAATAAAAATGAATGTAATGCTGTCGTTAGACTTATAAAAGAAAATGGCAGTGTTATAGAAAATGTAAATAACAGATTTGATGCCGGTAAAATTGGAGGAATTATTGATGCTGCAACTCCGGGAGATGGAGTAAATGTTTATTCGGTGATTGAAAATTTAGATACACTGGCTCAAACAATTGCAGACGTATTTAATGAACTACAAACTCGTGAAGGAGCATTTTATCTTGAAAGTGTCGACGGAAAAGTTCAATTATCAAATACTGATTTAGAACAATACGTAATATTTACAACAAACGATGGTTCTGCAGAAGTTACAGCAGGTAATATTTGTATAAACAGCCTTTTAACAGAAGGTGATGGTTATAACAAAATTGCGGCGGCATATTTTGAGGATTATGACCCTACAGCACCTGATCCTCTGGCAAATATTGATTTAAATGCAGTTGGAAATGCAAATAATATTATAGCAATGATTGATACGAAAACAAATGCTACATCACCTGCATTCGATGGGATTGGTAATATTCCGCTATCAGATTACTACAGCGGAATTATAAGCAAAGTTAATGCCGCTTTGACATCCAGCACAAATGCTGCTGATGCACAAGATGCTGTAGTTCAATCACTCGACAACAAAACTGCAGAACAAACAAGCGTCGATTTGAATGAAGAATTAACTGATTTAGTAAAGTTCCAAACTGCATATTCAGCATCAGCAAGAGTATTTACGACTTGTAATACTCTTCTGGATACTCTTGTAAATTTAGGATTATAAAGGATAATTAAATGATAGATAGAGTAACTTCAACAACAGTAAATAATTCATTAGTCGGATATATCCAACAAAATTATGCGGATTATTCAAAATTAACCGAACAATTATCTACAGGGAAAAAAATTAATTCAATATTTGATGATCCTATTCAAGCAATCAATATATTTAATTCCAACAGATTAATAAACCGAATTGATATATGGAGTGCTAATATTGGTTCATTAACAAATGAAATTACCCAAACATCAGAAACAATTGATTTAATCCATGAAAGAGCACAACGTGCAAAAGATTTAGCAACAACCGCTGCGAATGGAACATCTACAAAAAGTACCCTTCAAGCAACATTAACTGAATTAGATCAAATTATAGAATCAGTAGTTGATTTAGCCAATACCAGTTATAATGGAAATTATATTTTTGGAGGAACAAACACCAAAACTCCGCCTTACGAAATTCAATACGGAATTGATGCAGATGGGAACCCGACAGAAGAAATTATCGGGATAAAATATACCGGAACACCAATTGATGGAGAATGGCAGCGACAGCTTGAAATTGCAGATGGCGTATTTGAAACAATGAACGTTACAGGGGCAGAAGCCTTTGGAAACTGTGATGTCGAACCTGTATTCCAAGCAGACGGAACAACACCGGTACTCGATGCAGAAGGAAATCCGACATACCAAGTAAATGAATCAAACGGCATTATGGGAGAATTAATAAATCTTAGAAATGCAATAAGCGATACAATAGAAAAATATGAAGAACAGGAAAATTTACCTGAAGGGACTCCACAAGCCGACAAAGATGCTTTAGCAAATGAAATTAGTACTTGCTATGACACTATTAACGGATTATTAGATGGATTCGCTACCGCTATGGATAAAATGGTTCAAGTGAATGAAAGTTTTGGTGCCGATATTAATAAACTTGAAATGTCAGATGAATCACTGGCAGACAATAAATTGAATCTTAAAGATTATATTTCAGGGATACAAGATTTAGATTTAACAGAAGCAATTAGTGATTGGTACTCAAGCCAAATGGCATATCAAGCAAGCATGCAGGCATCTTCTTCTATTATGTCAATGTCATTATTGAATTATATGTAATAAAAATAAAATAATAAATAATACTTACCATTTATTAAGGACAATCTTTGTCCTTTTTTTTGCACTACGTGCGTAGACAGGTTACGTTTTATTTCCGGTTTGGTTTAATTCTACTAGTTTAATTTGTTGCTACAAGACATCAACACCAAACCATTCTGTTCATTATACATAATATTTCTTTATTTATCCCTTTACCCCTGAACTACCAATAATCTAAGACAGGTGAGCCCGAACTTGTTCGGCGAACCGTATATAAATATTGAAAGTACGATTTGGTTTAAATCTACCAGCGTTTTATTATACTCATTTATGTTATAATTTTATTGAAATAAAAAGAAAGGAGAGTTTTATGTGGGAAAAAGACATAGATATTAACCAGGTTCGCGAAATTAGAACAAGAACTCTTGTATATTTTGGATGCGGCGCTATTGAGAAAATCGAAGATATCTCAAAAGACCTTAAATCTAAAGGGATAGACAAATTAATTGTTATGTCCGGGCGCAATGCATACAAATCAACCGGAGCTTGGGATTACGTTGAAAAAGCTCTTAAAAATAATGGTATCGGATACGTTAACTATGACAAAGTTACTCCTAATCCGACAACTCAAGCCATTGATGAAGCTGCAGGTATCGCAAAAGAATTTGGAGCTAAAGCTGTTATTACAATAGGCGGTGGTTCACCTACTGATGCAGGAAAATCAGTTGCTATTCTTTTAAAGTACCCTGATAAAACAGCAGCAGATATTTATGAATTTAAATTTACACCAGCAGAAGCTGCTCCTATTATTGCCATAAACCTTACTCACGGAACCGGTTCTGAAACAAACAGATTTGCGGTAGCAACTATTTTAGAAAAAAATTATAAACCGGCAATAGCGTATGATTGTATTTATCCAACATACGCTATTGATGACCCTAAACTTATGGCAAAATTATCACCTAAACAAACAAGATATGTTTCTATTGATGCAGTAAACCATGTTGTTGAAGCAGCAACATCACTTGTAGCATCACCTTATTCAATATCTTTAGCAAGAGAAGTTATTGAACTTGTTGGGAAATACCTACCAAAAGCTATTGCAAATGCAGAAGATTTAGAAGCAAGATACTTCTTATGTTATGCAGCAATGATGGCAGGTGTTGCATTTGATAATGGGCTATTACATTATACTCACGCACTTGAGCACCCTCTAAGTGCTGTAAAACCTGATTTTTCACATGGTTTAGGGCTTGCTATCTTACTTCCGGCAGTTATCAGAAATATCTATGCTGCAAAAGCTGATACATTAGCATATATCCTAGAACCAATTGTTCCAGGCTTGAAACCTGATGCTGCAGATTCAGAAAAAGCTGCTGCAGGAGTTTATGAATGGTTAAAATCTGTTGATGTACCAAACAAACTTAAAGATGAAGGGTTTACAGATACAGATGTTGACAAATTAACAAATCTTGCATTTACAACACCTTCTTTAGATGGATTGTTAGGTATTGCACCAACAAAAGCAGATAAAGAATCTGTTGCTACAATTTATCGTGAATCTCTATAATAAATAATATAGATTAATATGATAAGCGGGCATGGTTTACAAACTATGCCCGCTTATTTTATCAAATTTAATTAAATTTGTATTAATACCCGATTGACCAGGAAAATGGCCGTTCAGTTTCAAATTTAACCGGTTTTGTTTGGTTTGTTGTAACTTCCGGAGCCTCTATTACATGATCCGGTTTTTGGAGTAAATTATTCTTTTGCATGGTCATATCAACATTACTGAATGATTTCAAACGGTCTAACTGGTTTTGCAACTCTGCATTCTCATCATTCAACATTATAGTCTGGCGGCTATATTCATTAAGTTTAATTTCACTTGAGACAACAAAATAATAACTTATAATCGAAACGAAAATAAGACATAATAAAAGTCCGCATAATGTTTTATTTACTTTTTTTATTGCCATTGCCCTAACTAAATTTTCTTTTGGAAAATATCCGTCAATAACTTCTGAAGAATTATTCCCCTTAGTATTAATATAACCCAAATCGCTGTTATGTTGAATACGTTCATTGGTTGATTGCTGAATCGGATTAGTTAAAACATTATAATATTGAACTGCATTATATTCTTCAGCAATTGATTTGTTCGTATAGTTTCTAGTCAAAGTTAATACCCTACTTTTTAATACACCTAACGACTCTGAGCTTTGCACTCCTTGACGGTGGATTTTCTTTAATCTCCTCTTCCGACGCCATAATAGGCTTTTTGTTTACAAGCCTTATTCTTGGTGGTGCACAAGTACATATCAGATTATTACATCTACAGTTCTGTGCCTCATATTTGAACAGTCTTTTGACTATTCTATCCTCCAAGGAATGAAAACTGATTACAGATATTATAGCACCATACCCTAATAAATCCAAGACATCTGTTAAGATTTTAGTTACATTTTTAAGTTCATCATTAACCTCTATCCTTATCGCCTGAAATACCCTAGTTGCAGGGTGTATAGAAGTTTTTATCCGAGGAGTTGATTCAACTATCAAATTCGCTAATTCAAGCGTAGTCTTGATTGGCTGTTTTTGCCGAATTGTTACAATTGCCTTTGCAATCCGTTTAGAAAATCTCTCTTCACCATACTCGGAAAATATCTCAACAAGCTTATCTTCGCTATATCCGTTTACAACATCATACGCTGAAAAATCACTTCCCATATCAAATCTCATATCAAGAGGGGCATCATGCATAAACGAAAATCCTCTCTCTGCCTTTGTTAACTGATGATATGATGCACCTAAATCAAGAATAACACCGCCTGTAATTTTATCAACACCGTGAGCTGCCATTTGAGATTTTATATTGGTATATGAATCTTTTATTATCGTTAAATTATCATATTTTTTTAGTCGTTCTGATGCGTAATTAATAGCATCATCATCTATATCAAAAGCATAAAGTTTCCCTGTCGGCGATATTCTTTCTAATATAAGTTCACTATGTCCGCCGCCGCCAAGTGTACAGTCTACATAGATTTTACCGGGTTCGCATTCCAATGCGTCCACCGCTTCATTTTTCATTACTGTATAATGTCTGAATTCAACCATACAGCAATATTAACACAACACAAAAGGCGAAACAAATGTTTCGCCTTTAATGAATCCTTTTTTACATTGCCACTAATCTAACAATGCTTCCAATAATTGGGCATTTTTGTTTGCATAACTAGATGATCTTACTCTGTTTCTGTGGATGTAAGTTCTTAATGCTTCTCTGATTAGTTCTGAACGAGAACGATTTTCATTGTCTGCTACATTGTCAATTTCATCCAGAAATTTTTCAGGCATTGAAATTAATACTCTTGCCATAAATTTTTCTCCTTATATCTAGTCGACGATTATTTAATTGTATACCCTGTATATACTTTATAAGTATAATAATATATAAAAATTGCTATTTCTGCAATAGTTTTTTACTTTTTTGTTACAAAAGTATATATTAACGTATACCTACACTTTTTATATACTTATTTAATATCCCTATTATACTATTGATTTCAGAATTTGTATACCCCTTATCAGCTAGTAATTTTGGGTTAAGAATTTTAGAAGGTACAAATTTCTGTATGAAATACTTATCTGCTCCGGATATTAACCTTCCGATTTTTTCAAAATCATTTGTATCTAATTGTGAAGATAGTGCTGTCGTTCTAAATTCATAAGGGATTTTTCCAGCCAACAATAGCTTTATACTGTTTTCAACACCTACAGGCTCTGCACCGGTTATCATTTTGTATTTATATAGAGGTCCTTTTATATCCATTGCCACGTAATCAACCATTTTAGAATCAATTAAAGATTGCAGCATATCGGGATTAGTACCATTTGTATCAAGTTTTACAAGGAATCCTAAAGTTTTTATTCTTTTGATAAATTCCGGTAAACTTTTATGCAAAGTAGGTTCACCGCCAGTTATTACAACCCCATCCAGCTTTCCTTGACGGGATTGTAAAAATCCCAATACTTTATCCTCATCCAATTCAGAATGAGATGAAAATAGTTCCGGATTATGGCAGTAACCGCAGTGGAAATTGCATCCTGCGGTAAATATAATTGCACTGATTTTATCGGGATAGTCCAGAAGTGAAAACTTCTGGACTCCGCCTATTTTTACACACATAGTTTATAAGTCTTTCTGTCTTTAAATTCCTGACGTTTTCCCCTGTTCCATTGATTTACGGGTCTAATATACCCGACAATACGGGAATAAACTTCGCAATCAGAACCGCAGGTCGGACATTTGAAATGTTCGCCTGCAATATACCCGTGATTTGGACATGTACTGAATGTCGGAGAAAACGTAAAATACGGCAGACGGTAGTTTTCACATACTTTTTTCACAAGGTTTTTTACCGCATCAGATGAGGTTATTCTCTCGCCTGCAAAAATATGTACAACCGTTCCGCCGGTATATTTTGTCTGCAAATCATCCTGATGGTCAAGCATTTCGAATACATCATCAGTATAATTTACCGGCAATTGAGTTGAATTAGTAAAATAATCATACTTTTTCGTATTATCAAGCTGTGCAAGACGATATGATGTACCTTCGCCCGGAGTTGCTTCAAGATTATAGTTGTTGCCGGTTTCTTTTTGGTACCCTATAATCCTTTCTCGCATAAAATCCATAACTTCCAGTGCAAAGTTTTTACCTCTTTGAGTCCCGATATCTTCATTCAAGAAATTGAGGCAGGCTTCGTTCATTCCGATTAAACCTATTGTTGAAAAATGGTTTTTCCAATATACACCAAATCTTGCTTTAATATCTCTTAAGTAAAATTTTGTATAAGGATAAAGGTTTTTGTCCGTATAATCTTCTAAAACCTTACGTTTAATTTCAAGGCTTTCTTTTGCAATATCCATTTTAGATGCAAGTATTTCAAAAAATTCAGCCTTATTTTTCGCTGCTGCAGCTATTTTCGGAAGGTTAATCGTTACAACACCAACGGAGCCTGTAAGAGGATTTGAACCAAACAAACCACCACCTCTGTATTCAAGTTCTCTATTATCTATTCTTAATCTGCAGCACATAGAACGTGCATCCTCAGGATTCATATCCGAATTGATGAAATTAGAGAAATAAGGAATACCGTATTTTGCTGTCATTTCCCAAAGACCTTTTATATCAGGATTATCCCAGTCGAAATCTTTTGTAATATTGTATGTAGGAATAGGGAATGTGAACACTCTTCCTGAATTATCACCCTCCATCATTACTTCAAAGAACGCTTTATTTAACAAATTCATTTCATTTTGGAATTCTTTATAAGTTTTTTCCTGCGGTTCACCGCCTATTATAACTGCAGAATCCGAATAATAAGAAGGAACTGTCAAATCCATTGTTATGTTTGTAAACGGAGTTTGGAATCCGACACGGGTCGGAACATTCATATTAAAAATAAATTCCTGTAATGCTTGTTTAATCTGTAAATAATCAAGTTTGTCATAATAAATAAACGGAGCTAACAGAGTATCAAAATTAGAAAACGCTTGTGCCCCTGCAGCTTCTCCCTGCATTGTATACATAAAATTTACGATTTGACCGAGCGCAGAGCGAAAGTGCTTTGCTGGTGCAGATTCAACTTTGCCCTTAACTCCGGTAAATCCTTCCATCAACAAATCCTTTAAGTCCCAGCCAACGCAATAAACCGATATAATATTAAGGTCGTGAATGTGGATATCACCTTTTATATGTGCGTTTCTGATTTCAGGCGTATAAATTTTATTCAGCCAGTATTTTTTACTGATTTCTGATGCAATATAGTTGTTTAAACCCTGAATCGAATAATCCATATTTGAATTTTCATTAACTTTCCAATCAAGTTTGTTCAAGTATTTTTCAACAAGTAAAATACTTTCATCCATGTGCTGCTTCGGGTTTGATACATAATTTTGCAGCCCAATAACATTGCCTTCTCTTCTCATAACATTTTTCATACAAAAATCTCCTTTGTCGCGTCAGTACAACTTAAGCAAGTATTCCGACTGTAACGGCTGCGGACCAGTGAGGGACTTTCACCCATACTTTCCTTGAATAAGTGAAATTATTATACAACTTTTTATTATTATTGTAAATAGACTAACCATTTGTATTATAAAATTTATTTATTTTATCACCTCTTTACCCATTTATCACTTTGTGATAGTATGTTGTGAGAAATTTAGTTATTAATTGGAGAGATTTACATAATGTGCGGAATTGTTGGATATGTAGGAAGAAAATCAGTTGTTGATATTTTATTAAATGGTTTAACAAAACTTGAATACCGTGGATATGATTCTGCCGGTATCGCTGTTGATGTTGATAATAAAATTGAAATGTATAAAGAAGAAGGTAAACTTCAAAATCTTAAAAATCTTATTGCACCCAAAATAGAACATCTTCAAAAAGCGACTATGGGTATAGGGCATATCAGATGGGCAACTCATGGTGCTCCAACAACAGTAAACGCACACCCACATTCTTGTACTTGCGGAAAACTTGTTATTGTTCATAACGGAATTATCGAAAATTTCAAAGAATTGAAAGAAGAACTAATAAAAGACGGATGTGTTTTCAAATCTGAAACAGATACAGAAACATTAGCACATTTAATTGCCAGAGAGTATGGAAAAGTTCATAATTTAACAGATGCAGTAAGACTTGCAACAAGGCAGGTTGAAGGTGCTTATGCAATATGTGTTATGCATCAGGATGTTCCAGATACAATTGTTGCAACAAAAAGAAATGCTCCTTTACTTATAGGGGTTGGAGAAGGTGAATACTATGTTGCATCTGATGTTCCGGCAATAATTGATTACACTAAAAAAGCTGTATATCTTGATGAAAATCAAGTTGTTACCTTAACACCTAATTCTATGAAACTCATCAATAACTTTAGTGTAGAACTTCAACCGCATATTGAAACATTACCTTGGGAATCCGTTTCTTTAAGTAAAATGGGATTTAAACATTTTATGTTAAAAGAAATTCATGAACAGCCAAGTATAATAAGAAATCTTTTATCAGGCAAGGTTTCATCAGATAATAAACCAATTAAACTTGATGAAGTAAAACTTGATTTAAATACAATAAAAAATCTTGATAGAATTCAAATTGTAGCCTGCGGAACATCGTTACATGCGGGAATGGTTGGGAAATATATTCTTGAAGACTTTTGTGGAATATCAGTTGATGTAGAACCGTCAAGCGAATTTATCTATAGGAAAACAACCACAAATGATAAAACTCTTGTTATTGGTGTTTCTCAATCAGGTGAAACTGCAGATACAATTACAGCTGTAAAACAATCCAAAAAATTAGGCTCTCATATTTTAATTATTACAAACAGGCCTGATTCAACAATGGCAAGAGAAGCAGATAGCTTGATTCCTGTAAATGCAGGTATCGAAGTTTCTGTTGCAGCAACAAAATCTTATATGGCACAACTCGTTTCTTTTTATCTTTTGGCCTTGCATATTGCGGAAATTAAAGGGTCTATTGATACAAGTAAATTAGCTTCATTAAAACATGAGTTAATAACATTACCGGAAAAAGCTGAAGAAATACTTGATCATAAAAAAGATATTCAAGAAATTGCAAAAAAATATGCCAACTTTAAAAACTTTGTATTTGTTGCAAGAGGATTAAATTATGCAACAGCACTGGAAGGGGCTTTAAAATTAAAAGAAATAAGCTATATAAATGCTACAGGCTATCCTGCGGGAGAATTAAAACATGGCCCGATTGCAATGCTTGATGAATCCATGCCGGTACTGTCTATTATGATGAAAGGTATGGTTTACGAAAAAATTCTTTCAAACAGCGAAGAAGCAAAAGCAAGAAATGCAAGAATGATAGCATTAACAAATTCTGAAGATGAAAAACTCAATGATTTGTTTGAAAATATTATAAGAATTCCGGATGTTGACGAATATTTATCTCCGATAATTGCAATAATCCCATTACAATTATTAGCATATTATATCGCAGAATTCTTAGGAAAAGATGTTGACCAGCCTAGAAACCTTGCGAAATCGGTTACTGTTGAATAAAACATTAATATACTATTCCATTCATAACTTATTACCAAATAAGAATTCAAAATACTAAGTTTATAATATTAGCTTATAAACAAAATAATTATCCGATACTAATTTTATTAACTCAAAATAGAATTAGTTTGGAGGACTGATTATGAGTATACGAATTTTACTGGTCGAAGATCAAAAACTTATGAGAATAGGTATAAAATCGTTATTTGATGATTATCCCGAATTAGAAATTATAGGAGAAGCCCAAAACGGACAAGAAGCGATTGAAAAAACAAAATTACTAAAACCTGATATCGTTCTTATGGATATTGGATTACCGGATATTACAGGTATTGAAGCAACTAAAAAAATTAATGAAATGAATATCCCCAATGTTAAAGTAATTATGCTAACAGCACATATTTCAGAAGAAGAAATTTTTAATTCCCTATCTGCAGGAGCATTTGGGTACATTATGAAAGATATTAATACTGAATATTTAATGACAATACTTAAAACAATTAAACATGGTGCAATGTGGATTGATTCACATGTTGTTCCATATATAAAAGATAAAAATTGTGGAGTAATACCGCCACGCCAGCTTTCACGTGCCGGATTCAGAGAAACTCATGCCAATTTAACTCAAAGAGAATATGAAGTCCTTAAACTGGTAGTAGATGGGCAAACAAATAGTGAAATAGCCAAAACACTAACAATAAGTGAGCATACAGCAAAAGCTCACGTCTGCAATATCATTCAAAAACTTGTAGTTGACGACAGAACACAAGCTGCAGTAAAAGCTTTAAAAGAAGGATTAGTATAACAAATCAAATAATTTAATATTATCAAAAGATTATTCTAATTCGGAACGTTCAACTTCTTCTGTCTTTGTAAATTCAATAATATCGCCAACTTCAATATCATTAAATTTCACAAATGATATACCGCATTCAAACCCTTGTGCAACTTCTTTAACATCATCTTTAAATCGTTTAAGCTGGTCGATAGCACCTTTGAATAATTCTTTGCCGTCACGTCTGATAATAGCGGTATTGTTTCGATTAATTTTGCCTTCAGTAACATAGCATCCGGCAATTTTAATTGTTTTACCAATTGTGAATACTTGTCTTACTTCAGCTTTTGCGACAGAAACAATTTTCACTTCAGGTGACAATAATGAAATCATTGTTTTTTCAATATCTTCAAGGATTTGGTAAATAATATCATATTTCTTAATTACAACATTTTCTCTTTCTGCAGCAGCAAGAGCGTTACTGTCTTCTTTGACGGTAAATCCTAAAATAATTGCACCTGACGCAGCAGCTAACATAACATCAGCTTCTGAAATTTCGCCGACACCAACGTGAATAATTTTTGTAGTAATTTCTTTAGATTCTAATTGTGCAATAGCTTGAGAAACCGCTTCTGCTGCACCGTGAGTATTAGCTTTGATAATAAGATTTAATTGCGGAATGTTATCATCACCGGCAACAGCTTCTTTTCTAATATGAGCCGGCAGCATTGCATCAAGACGTTTGTCACGTTCTTTTTCTTGACGCTCTGCAACAATTCGCTTCATTTCTTTTTCGTTTTGAACGACTTCAAAATATTCACCAGCTTGTGGAACTTCGGATAAACCAAGAATTTCAACCGGAGTAGACGGTTCCGCTTTTTGAATTCTTTCACCGCTATCAGATAATAAAGCTCTTATTCTGCCACAGGCAGTACCTACAACAACACAATTTCCTGCACGTAGTGTACCATTTTGAACCAATAATGTTGCAACAGGACCTTTACCTTTATCAAGATTTGCTTCTATTACAACACCTGATGCTTCGGCTTTTGGATTAGCTTTCAAATCTTTTATATCAGCTAAAAGCCAAATATATTCTAATAACTCATCAATACCGGTACCCTGCAGGGCAGAAACTTTAACGGTAATAGTATCACCGCCCCATTCTTCCGGAATAAGTCCGTGCTCGGTCAATTGCTGCAATACTCTGTCAGGATCTGCACCAGGTTTATCAATTTTGTTAACCGCAACTATAATTGGCACATCAGCAGCTTTTGCGTGGTTAATTGCTTCTATTGTTTGCGGCATTATACCGTCATCAGCAGCAACAACAAGAATTGCAATATCTGTAGCTTTAGCACCTCTTGCACGCATTTCTGTAAATGCTTCGTGACCCGGAGTATCAACAAAAACAATTTTCTTTTCTTTGTTATTATCAAGATAAACAGTATATGCACCTATCGATTGCGTTATACCGCCAACTTCTGTAGATACAATTTTGTGTTTAGATGCTCTAATACTGTCTAATAACGTTGTTTTACCATGGTCAACGTGTCCCATAATACTAACTACAGGAGCACGACGTTTAAGTAATTTTTTGTCAACTTCTGTAATACTTTTCTTTTGTTCTTCTTTTTGAAGTTCTTCTTCAATATAAGCATCCAAATCTTCATCAAGAACTTCAAGATTATATTCTGCACAAACTTTTTTTATAACATCAACATCAATAAGCTGGTTGACTGTTGCCATAATTCCCTGAAACATAAGGAATTTAACAATTTCTGCAGGCGTTTTCTGTATTTTTGTCGCAAGCTCACTGATAGTCATAGCTTTGTTAACAACAATAGAAGTAACCTGTTCAACATGTTCTTCTTTTTGAACTTTCTTTTTATGGTGTTGTGCTGCAGCTTTTTCTAAAGATATACGTTCTTGTTCTTCTTTTTTATCATTAAAATCTTTTTGCTTTTTCTTTTGATCCGCTTTTTTCTTACTAAATCCTTTGTTTTCATATATATCTTGAGGAATAATATGACGTTCTATAGGTTTTTTATTTACACGTTCATTTTTTTCTTTATTAAATGGTTTCTTTTCAGAAGATTCTGTTTTTTTATCCGCACTTGTATGTGTCGGTTTACCGTTTTTATCGAATTCTACCCTTTTAATAGGAGCTTTTTTTACTATTTCTAATCTATTCTTTGGCTGTGATTTCACAACTTCTACTGCAGGTTTCGATTTAACTTGTTTAGCCTCAACTGTTTTTTCAGGTTTTACAGAAGTTTCAACTGCAGTTTCTACATTTTCTTCTTCTTTTTTTACTTTAGCTTTTTTAACAACAAATGCTTTAGGTTTTTTACTTGGAAGTTTTGAACCACCGGCAATAAAATCCTTTAATTTTGATACTTGCAAAGGAGTAACTGTATTAGAGTGAGACTTAACACTTATAGAGATTTGAGCAAATTTCTCAATTACCTCTTTACTTGTTAAGCCTAATTCTTTGGCAAGTTCACTAACTCTAATATTGTCCATTTAAAATTCCTTTCAGATCTTCTGAGGTTTTTAAAGCCCTGTTTAATTTATTTTTTTTTAGAGCACGCTCTATACATTGATTATTATAACAAAGATATGCTGATCTACCAAATATTTTTGAATTTGGATTAATTTCAACCTTTCCAGTAAGATAATTTTTTGTTAATTTAATCATCTGGGCTGCGTCTTTAATCTCGCCACAACCCACACACTTTCTATATTTCATCAATTCCTTTAATTTGTCGTTTCTGCAAGTTTTTCAAGTTTTAGTTTCTGATCGTATTCAGTTAACAAATCAATCAACTCATCTAATTCCCCGTCAATTACAGTCCAAACATTTAAGTTATGGTTAATTCTATGATCTGTAAGTCTTCCTTGAGGGAAATTGTACGTTCTAATACGTTCACTTCTATCACCGGTACCAACTTGAGAACGCCTTAAATCGGTAATTTCTTTATTTTGTTTTTGCAGTTCCATATCATAAAGTTTTGCTTTTAAAATTTCTAAAGCCCGCTCTTTATTCTGAAGCTGCGAACGTTCTTCCGTACAGAAAATCATAATACCTGTAGGTTTATGAAAAACTCTTGCCGCTGTTTCAACTTTGTTTACATTTTGCCCGCCGGCACCGCCTGAACGTGCTGTTGTAATTTCGACATCATTCATATTAAGTTCTACTTCTACATCATCTATTTGAGGCATTACAGCAACTGTCGCAGTTGATGTATGAACTCTCCCTTGTGATTCTGTTTGCGGAACTCTTTGCACACGGTGAACTCCGGATTCATACTTCAAACGTGAATAAATACTGTCACCTTTCATTGAAATAATTACTTCGGACACACCGCCGGCTTCACAATCTGTTTTAGAAAGAATTTGAGTTTGCCATCCTTTTTTATCAGCATATCTTATATACATTCTCATTAAATCGCCGGCAAAAATATTTGCCTCATCGCCGCCTGCACCGCCTCTGATTTCTAACATAATATCCTTGTCATCCATAGGATCTCGAGGGAGAAGAAGTATTCTCATATCTTCTTCATATTTAGCAATTTTAGCCTCATTTTCTTCCATTTCAGTTTTTAAAAACTCTTTCATTTCAGGATCAGATTCTGAATGTATCATTTCTTTGGCATCTGCTATAGCTTCAGTTGCATCCTTCCATTTATAGTAGAGTTCTACCGTTTCTTCCATAGCTTTTCTTTGCTTTGAAAGGTCTCTAAACTTGTTGTAGTCCTGGATAATTGCAGGATCAGATAACTTTTCACCAAGTTCTTTATAATTTTTCTCTATTTGGAGAATTTTATCTAACATATCTTTCATAAATTTTTACCTCTGACTAGATTATAGCAGAAACAGAGGAAGCGTAAAGTTACAAAACTTCACAATTAGTCAAAAAAGTTAACAAAAAATACTTTATATATATGTAAGTTACTGGGAAATAGAGGTTGAAATGGTACTTTCATCCGGAGAAATCTTAACAATAGGTTCAGGGATGCAATCGCAAGTAAGCGGTGCTGTTCCTGTTAAGGGGCCTGTCCATCAAGAAAAAGAAGAAAAGGTGGCAGAAATCCCAAAAAGTTTAATTAAGTACCATAAAATACGAAAACATGAAAAATACAGAATAAGAGGAGACATCCCGGAATATTATATTTCAGATATACAAGTTCCAAAAACAAATATTGACAACCTAATAAAATTAACATCCAAGTATAAACTGGTTTCATTCAAACTCCCTGATGAATCACACGATTATTATGTTAAAAGTTGTTATCAAATAGATTCGATATCCTCTCCAATACGTAATAAAGGAGAAGGAACAAAAGCTATAAAATCATTATTAGAAAAATCTTTAGCAGATAAAGACACAGAAGGTAGAATAATCGTAGAAGTTAAGATAATTGACGGACAAACATCCGCCGCAGGTTTTTTCTATAAACTTGGTTTCAGATTCGCAGATACAACAAAAAATGCAACACTCAATAATTGGATACGAAGTAACAAAAGCATTTTAGCACCTAAGGAAACCGGTTTGATGTATTTGCCAAAAGAAAATATCCAAAAGTTAATGATGTACAGAATGCTATTGTAAAGGAAATATATGACCGGATTAAATATGCAACTCCCGCCTCCTTGTGTAACCGGAGTATCAATTCCCGGAGCACTGCAAGTTCAAGATAATTCAACACAAAATTATATGCGGCTAAAACAAATACGCAGGGAAGCGCAATATGCTATAGAATTAGAAAACAAAAAATATCAAAAAAAAGATAAACATAAAACACCTATTGGAATAAAAGCAATAGGGGCAATTACTGCAACAGTCTTAGCTGCAGTAGGAATTAAAAAATTATTCAAAAAGTAAATCTTCAAACGAATTAAATTTATAAAACAGAAAATGCCCTGCATTAGGAATCATCTTAGTTTTAATGTTTTTGAAATATTCTTTTTGTCTGTCTAACCTAAAAATTTTATCATTGTCAGACAATACAGCAAGGTCATAACTCATCGGCGTATAATTCGGAGAAAAATATGATTGAAGTGCATATAATTCATTAACACAGCTTTCTAATGAACGATGCGGCTGGTATTTGTTTAAAAGTTCAAGTTCTTTATCGGAATAGACAAGATATTTTCTTCTAAATTCAAAAACATTATCTTTTGATACTGATTTAAACTGTTCTGTAACTTCATCTGACAATCCCCAGTAAGTATCGTGAGCGTATGGATTACCGTTAATTGCAATTTTTTTCTTAAAATTCGGAAGTTTATCTTTTAAAAGCCCTGCAACATAAACTCCTGCAGAAAAAGTTATAAGATAAATTTCATTATATTTAGAGAAATCAAAATCAAAATCAAGAGTAGAGTAATCATAGGCAATAAGGATATTATATCCGCTTGTTGTAAGCGGAATAAACTGCCTGTCATCACATCCCCAGCCGGTAAGAAAAACGATTAATTTATCAGATTTATCTTCAATAAATTTCAATTCCATACATTAATTATGCCACATAAAGGGGAAAAATATAACACAATTAGTATTATGTTATATTAAGTGATTCGTGAATTGTGAGGAGTGAAGTGACGTTAAAATTATATAGTCCTTGCTCTTCGTACTCTTCACGGAGTAAGCCATCAATGTTAGTGAAACAACATTACCCTTTCGACTTTTATGGAGTGAGCAATCAGTACTTATTGAAACAATGACAAGAAATGTGCTGTCTGAGCGTAGCGAGTTCACATTTCTGGGGTTGAAATTAGTACTGATTAGCGAACGGAATTCAAGTCGAGAGTTTCTTTGTCCTGCGTTTCTTTGCGGTCAAAGAAATGCAGGTGCGGGGTGCAGGGGTGCATAAACCCCGCTTTTATTTGATATTACATATTGAAGGCTAAAAAGAGAAATTATTTGATGTGTGATTGCAGTTGTTGGAAATGCATAGTCCCCAATATAATTTAATAAAATCTCATTATATAAAAATTAATTATGAATCATATTAAATTTTTACATAACATAATACTAATTGTGTTATGAACCTACCTCGTATAGACTCTTGGAAGTCTTACTTTCAGCCTGCAAGGAAGTTCATAATTAATTGTTCCAATAATTTTTGCCCAATTATCAAGTGACAAATCTGAATCACTATGATGCAGTAAAGTAATAATATCCCCAAGTTTCGCATCAACCCCTGTAATATCAAACATCATCTGATCCATTGTGATATTCCCGATTTGTCTAATTTTTTCCCCATTAAGAATTGCCTGAATTTTGTTAGATAAAGCTCTTGGCACGCCATCTGCATAACCAATAGGAACAGTAGCCACTTTTGTTAATTTATCGGCAATATAGGTATGTCCATAACTTACACCATCGTTTACCGGCATTTGATGAATATTGGTAATTCTTCCTTTTAACTCCATCACCGGTTTTAGCTTAGGATAAAATTTAAGCTGTTCAGGCAAATCAGGATACATTCCGTATAAAGAAATACCTATCCTAACCATATTTGAATTTAAATCTTTAGGATTATAAATCATACTTCCAGCAGTATTTAGAATATGAATCATTAAGCCGTTTGTATCAACTTTGGATATTACCTGATTCCATCGTTTAAATTGTTCTTGTGTTTTATCATCTTTTTCTGCATTAGCAAGATGGGTAAAAATCCCTTGTAAATCAATAAAATCAGTTTTTTGAACTTTTTGTATAAATTCAACCGCCTTATCAGGTTGTAGTCCTATTCTATTCATGCCGGTATCAAGCGATATGTGAACTTTTGGTTTTATATGAAATCTTTCATAAACCTTTTTGCAGGCATCAATATGTTCTTCTGTAAATATTGCAATTGAGATATTATTTTTTGCAGCCACATCAAAGGACCATACCGGTACAGCTCCTACAACAAGGATATCGCAATCAATTTTTTCAGCCCTCAGGTCAAGTCCTTCATCAATAGAAGCCACACCCAACATATCAATACCGGATGCCAGCATAATCGGAGCAACCATTGCAGCCCCATGACCATAAGCATCAGCCTTTACTATCCCAAGTATTTTAATATCATTTGATATATTTTTGCGAAATTCTGCCACATTATTCGCAAGCGCATCTAAATTTATTTCTACCCAAGCATCTCTATGAATATTAATCTGTGTTTGTCTTGTATTTTTCATACATCTATTATACCCCAAGAGAGATTGATAGCAATTACAAACCACATATATCTTATTTTGATATATTAATAATATTCTTCCTCTTCTTCATCTTCTTCATCTTGCATTGAAAAAGGATTTTCTTTTTTAAACGGATTCTTTTTTTCTTTATTCTTTTCGTGCTCTTCGTTTAAAGTAACCAATCGTTCTTCTGTTTCATCTATCAATTCTTTAAATCGCATAGTTGATTGTTTAAGCTTTGGAAGTTTTGAACTTATAATAGATGAAATATTAAGCATAGCAAGAGAACTAAGAGCCGCATTTAATTGTGCACTCTTATCGCTATACTTAGCAGAATCTTTTTGATTGCCGTTTTCTTTTTCTAATCGCATATATTCGGCATCAGTTCCCGCTTTTTCTTCATTTGTTTTTGCTGCCGTTCCCGAGATATCACCACTTTTAAAATTTAAAGCACCCGATATACCGTAGAAGCCAGCGGCCCTGTTATCTACCATCTGAGTTACCTCTCGTTGCGTTTGCCTGCTCAGTGATGTGTCTCTGTTTATATAAGCATATCCTACCGCAATTTATAAAAAGCATGAAAAAAAATAATTTTGCTAGTAAATAAATGTATTTATAACACTTAAAAACTATAACCCTTTATTTAACTAAGTTTTAGGCTTGTGAAATTATTTTCATATTTCTTAATAATGTACAAATTAGTAATAATATTACTCTTAAACGGACTAGTAAATATATTTATTACCAACAATATATTATACATCGTAAATATTTACTTTGCAACATTTCTAATCTATTTATAGTAATTATATTTATCTAATTTAAATACTAATGTAATTTTGAAAAATCAGCTATTTTTTCATAATTATTTTTTAATTCTGTTAAAAGCCCGATTCTGTTATTCTTAATTTTTTCGTCTTTATCCATAACAAGAACTTTTTCAAAGAAATTGTCTATCGATGTATTTAAACCAATCAATTGTTTAAGATAATCATCATAATTACCGGAGAAATTAGTTTCTTTTATACCTTCGTACAATTTCTTTTCAGCATCATCAATAAATAAAGATTCATCAACTTTGTCAAAAGAAGTATCTTTAAGAATTCTTATTACTCTGTTGGCATTTTCTATAATCATTGGATTATCAAGACGTGAAATCACATTGACTCTAACCATGTAATCAGAAAGATTAGAAAGCGGACTATTATTTAAACAACTTTCAAGTACATCTTTTTTGTATTCATCACCAAGCAGAATAATTAATCTTTGAACGAAAAACTCTTCAATATCATTCTGGCAATCAGCCTGAACCGGCAAAAGCTCTATTGCTGATTTAATCAAATCTGATATATTGATATTCAATTTGTTTTCTACAATTGTTTTTATAATTCCGAGCGCCGCACGTCTTACGCCCAGAGGGTCGGATGAACCGGTAGGTTTTTTACCTGATGCAAACACTGCACAAATTGTATCTATCTTATCAGCAATACCCACAACCTGACCTTCAATTGATTTTGCAAGTTCACTATCAGCATTTAGAGGGAAATAATGTTCTTTTATCCCTTCTACAACACCTTGAGGCTCACCGTTTAATTTTGCATAATCAGAACCGATATAGCCTTGCAATTCAGTAAATTCAAACACAAGGTTGGTTGCTAAATCTGCTTTACATAAATATGCCGTTCTTATAATATTATCCTGATTTTCAATACTTAATGAGCCGGCAATAATTTTTGACAGTTTGATAATTCTTTGAGTTTTATCATATACAGAACCCATTCCTTTTTGGAAAGTCATCCCTTTAAGATTTTCTACATAGCTTTCAAGAGGTTTTTTCGTATCATTTTTCACAAAGAATACTGCATCATCTAACCTTGCCTTGATAACTCTGAGATTTCCGGCCTGGATATTTGAGAAATCATCCCCGATATAGTTTGTAATCGTTATAAACTTATTAGTAAGTTTCCCATCTTTAAATAATGCAAAATATCTTTGGTGAGATTCCATAACCGTAATGGTTACTTCATCAGGAATAGTCAAAAATTCCTCATCAAAGCTGCATACAACCGCAACCGGCCATTCACAGATATATGTAACTTCTTCCAGCAAATCATCAGAAATTCTGGTTGTAGCACCTATTTTTTCTGATTCTGCTTTTGCAAGTTCAACTATTTTTGCTTGACGTTCATTCTGGTCGACAATTACATAAGCTTTTCTTAATTCATCTTTGTAATCATCTATGTTTTTGATTTCTACAGGCTCCGTATAAGAACGATGCCCTCTTGAGAACCTTGAAGATTTTATATCCAATATTTGAACAGGTAATTCTTCATTGTTATAAACAGATACAATCCATCTTATAGGACGTGAAAATTTTTCATCATGAGAAGCCCATCGCATAAAATGTGAGCCTTGAAGTTTTAAAATAAGGTTTGAAATATTATCAGTAAGGATTGATTTAGTATCCTTACCTTTTGTAAATACTTTTGCGAATACATAATCATTTTCTACATACAAATCATCAGGATTAATTCCGTTTTTCTTTGCAAAACCTTCTCCTGCTTTTGTAAGATTACCATTTTCATCATAAGCAATCTTTTTAATCGGACCCTTGAATATTTTTTCAGAATCCGGTTGTGCATCCGCTAAACCATTTATTATAACTGTTAATCTTCTTGGAGTTGCTAAAACATTTATATCCCCAAATTCTATATGATTAGTTTTTAAAAAATTCCCAAAACTTTCTTTTAATTGCTTAATTGCAGATGGTATAAATTTGTATGGTAGTTCTTCTACACCTATTTCTAATAAATATTTACTCATTTTCTAAACCTCATTTTTGAAATTATTATACAACAAATGAAAAAATTATTCTCTATAATATCTCCAGTTGGAGAATAGCTATTCTTTTTAAAATTTGTAACATGAAAATGTGCGACAGATATAGTCGAAAAAGATAAGGAGATATTATGAAAAAAACATTATTAGCTACAACATTATTAGCTGCGATTGCAATTAGTACAACATCATCTTATGCATTTAGCTGGAGTAGTTTAAACCCGGCAAATTGGGGAAACAAAAGCTGTTCCAAATGTGAAAAGGTTTGTAAAAAAGATTGTTCTGACCCTTGCAAACCAAAATGCAAATGCAAAGATAAATGTAATCCTTGCAAAAAGGATAAATGCAATACCTGCAAACCAAAATGTGATCCTTGCGAACAAAAAGCACAATGCAATCCTTGCAACCCTTGTCCAAAAACAGTTACTCCTTGCGATAATAACTGTAAACCAATGCCGGATTGCAATGCTTGCGATAAACTGCAAGAAGTTACAGAACAATAAAATTAATTCTAAAAATCGAGGTGTCAAAAACTCCTCGATTTTTAGAATCATAAATTTATAAAATCTAATAATAATTATTCTTTATTATTTTCTTCTGCAGTCATAATTGCAATTAATTCTTCCTGCTCTAATTTATCATGTACTTGGGAATTAATTTCTCCGCCAATTAAAATAAGCATTGAAGTAAAATAAAACCATACCATTAACATTGCAAATGCCGCAATTGTTCCATACACAAAGTTATATGTATGAAGCTTGTTAACATATATTGAGAAACCACCCGATGCAATCAACCAGGTAACACAAAAGAAAATTGTTCCTGGAAGTGCACTTTGTCTTTTCAATCTGTCAGACCAGCTTACGTCAGGGAAAATATAGTATTGTAAAAAGGCCATCAAAAATAATGCCATAAAAGCAATCGGCCATCTTATTACAAGTAACATATTTGCAATATCCGGAGCCAAATTAATAAATGCCGTTAAAAATCTAATAATTACTTTCCCAAAAATTATTATGTTTATACTTAAAAATAAAACAAGAGTGTTAACAATAACCATTAACAATGATAAAAACCTTGTGTATATAAATGCTCTTGTTTCCTCAACTTTATAAGCCCTATTAAGCCCTTTAATAATTACAGATAATGCATTCATTGACATAAATAGTGTTATCAAAAGACCGGCAATTGCAACAGTTGTACCTTTCTGAAATCCTAAAACTTGATTGAGAACACTTATTATAAGTCTTATTGTATCATCGGGCATAACCCGTTCCATAAAAATAAATAACGGATTCATAAAATAATTTTTCCCGATAAGATTAAATAAAGACATTAAAAATAACAACATTGGGAAAATTCCAATAACAAGCATATAACTCATTTCTGCAGCCATACCGGAAAAATCATTGTCTATAATAGATTTAATTGTTCTTACAAGAAAATCCACTGCTTTACCCATTAGATTTCTCCTCTATAGTTTTTAGAATTTTCTTTATTGACACCTCAACATTCGATTTAATTGTACAACCTGCAGCAAATGTATGACCGCCGCCGCCAAACTCTGCACATATTGCTGCAACATCAGATTTTTTACTACGCATAGATATTTTTGTAGTTTTAGAATCAATTTCTTTGGCAAGAAAAGCAATATCCGTTGTATCAATAGCTCGCAAAATTTCAACAAGACCTTCCGTATAATCTTCTTCTCCATGAAATTTTTCAATATCTTTTTTATATACAGTTGAATATGCTACTTGATTATTATTAACAAAAACCGCTTTATTTATACAATAATTTTGAAACATAACAAAATCTTTAGATTTTCTCTCATAACAATTCTTGTATAATTCATTAGGATTTATTCCTATTTTTACAAGCTGTGCAGCAGATTTAAAAACATTTTCAGAAGTATTTTCGTATCTGAATCCACCGGTATCCGTAAGAATTGCCGTATATAACCCAACAGCAGAATCAAGCGAAATCTCCCAATTTTGTTCGTTATAAATTCCAAGTAAAACCTCACCTGTAGAACTCGCATCAGGTGATACTACATTTATATCTCCAAAACCATTATTTGTTTTGTGATGGTCAATATTTATTGTTTTTAACGCCTTATCAAAAAGAATTTTTGCATTAGAAAGCCTGTCTAACGATGCAACATCTAACGTTATGACTAAATCATAAACCATTGAATCATTAAACTTGAATTCTGCTTTACTTATACTTGGTAAAAATTTATAACAGTTGGGCAAATGACCAATAATTAAAATATCTGATTTCTTTTTAAAATTATCATAAATAGTTGTAAATAGTGAACTGGTAGAACCCAGAGCATCTCCATCCGGGTTTATGTGTGACATTATTAATATTTTTTTTGATTTTTTTATAAGTTCTTCAAGTTGATTAAATTTCATTATATAATACTAGCACAAATAATTATAAAAGTTACAGAGGTATAATTTTTTGACGAAGAAGGTTCTATATACTGATTTTGAAGGGATTGACAACGTAATTGCCGATTTGTTGGAAAATAAAGATATCAAAAAAGGCATTACTCGTTGTAATTTGTATAAGTTTTGGAATAAAGTTGTTGGACAAAAATTCGGAGCAAAATCAAAACCCTACGGGATGACATACGGCGGCGTCATGATTATATCCTGCGCAAATGCAATTGTCGGACAAGAATTGGCTCTTAGAAAACAAATGATAATAGAAAAAATGAAACCATATATGAAATCTTTAAGGATTACTCTTAAAGATATTAAGTTTGACCCCAAAAAATGGGAAAATAAAGAAGATTAATAATAACAATATAAAATTACTATAATCTGTTAAAAGTTATTTTTTACATAAAAAATATTATAGATAGTGAAGAGTAAGTAGTGATTAGTGACCAGACTTTTGTCTTTCTGAGGGCAAAGCCTGAAGAATTTCAATTCAATATTTATTCCCTGATTTTGATTATTGCAAAATGAATTTTCTTGTGCTACACTCAAAGCGAAATGTTACAATAATAAGAAGATGAAAAGAGTGTTTTTATGAGCGAAAGTACCCACTGGATAGTAACAAAGGTTTTAGCCGGACACAGCATTTCTTGTAATATGGATACCCTGTTAACCATGTGGTTATCTATGGGAATTCTTATTATTTTTGCAATTATGATAATTAGAAATGCATCTGTAATACCAACAAAACTACAGTATGTAGGAGAAAGTATTATTAACTACTTCTCGCAAATAACAAGCAGCGGAATGGGTGAAGAAGAGTCTAAAAAACATAATCCACTTATTCTTACCCTGTTTATGTTTATTTTAACAGCAAACCTTGTCGGACAAATTCCTTTAAGAATAATTCATTTAAAATCCGGTGAACTGGCTTCTCCTAATAACGATATTAACATGACTGCCGCTATGGCAATTGTTGTTTCTATATATTATATCTATTACGGTATTAAAAAACATGGTGCAATGAAGTTCTTTTTCCACGGATGGTCTGTCGGCGGAATTATGACTACATTGATTGACGGGCTTGAATTATTTGTTCGTCCGTTTTCACTTGCTCTCCGACTTTTTGCTAACATATTAGCCGGAGAAATTATGGTTATGACATTCTTAGGAATGTTAGCTTACTTCCTTCCTTTACCGTTTATGCTATTTGAGTTGTTTGTTGCATTAATCCAAGCATTAGTATTTGCTTTGTTATCTACAACATACATCACAATGGCAGTAAACGAAGAAGAGTAGCGAGAGTAAAATAAGTACTAAAAATATTGAAAAGTTAAGAGAGGGTTATTCCCGACAATATAAAAGGAGAAAAATTTATGGCAGTAGAACAATTAGCAACATCATTTGATTTTAACGCAGCACAATTAGGTGCAGGTCTTGCTGCATTAGGCGTATTCGGTGGTGGTATCGGTATTGGTATTGCAACCAAAGGTGTTTTGGATGCTGTTGCAAGACAACCTGAAATTAAAGGTGAAGCGTTCAAAAACTTCATTATCGGTGCCGGCTTAGCAGAAGCAACTTCAATCTATGCGTTATTCATCGCTTTATTGTTAGTATTCGCTAAATAGATATTTTTTGTGAAATGTGAATTAGTGAAAAGTGAATTGAGTTTTTCTCGTCACTCTTCACTAGTCACAAATCACTAACAGTCAAAAGGGAAAGAACATGTTAGAGTTTAATGCAACTTTTTTCATAGCAATGGTTAGTTTCGTAATATTCATGATTATTATGAACGCTATTCTTTATAAACCGCTTGAAAGAATTGTTAAAGAAAGAAGAGATTTAATAGATAATAATAATATGAAATCAAAAGTTGCTTTGGAAAAACTTGATACGCTCCAAAAATGGCAGGCTGCAAGTATAGAAAAAGCACAAAAGTCTTCAAGAGAAACTTATCAAAAGATTTTAAAAGAATATAAAGCTAAAAAAGATGCAATGCTTGATTCTGAAAAAAATCTTTCAAGAAAAGAAATTGCTATTGCTCAGGCAAAAACAGAAGGTGAAGTGATTGAAGCAAGGCATGGTCTAAAATCTGAAGTTAAAACGCTTGCAAGCATAATTTCTTCAAAAATCTTAGGTTATGAAACTAATATATAGAGGCATAAATGGAACAACTAATTGAAATATGGGCTAAAATTTGCGAATCAAACTTGTTTAACTTTATAGTAATGATTTTATTACTTGCTTGGATGGTTAAAAAATTTGATTTAGGGAGCAAAATTGAAGCCGGCAGAAAAAAAATAGAACAAAATATTTCAGATTCTGAAAAAGCCAAAGATGAAAGTATTACTAAACTCTACAAAGCTCAAGAAGATGCTGTAAAAGTTGACGAAGAAATGTTGAAAATCTTCCAATCAGCAGAAGAAAAAGCAAAATTTGTCGGCGAAAAGCTTATAGAAGAAGCAAATGCTCAAAAAGATGTAATAAAAGAAAACAGTAAAAAAGCTATTGATGCAAATATAAAAACTGTTAAAAATGATATTTTAAAAGAAACAGCTGAAGAAGCAATGAAACTTGCTGAGGCACATATTAAATCAGAATTAGAAAGAGATCCTAATCTGCATCAGAGATATATATATGAAAGCATTGATGCAATTGATGGAATCGGAGTAATATAATGAAAAATGCAGAACAAATAGAATTTCAAACGGTTGCAAAAAGATACGCTCAAGCATTGAGCGAACTTTGCGAATCACATATGGTTGAAAGAAAAGAAGTATTAAAAGACCTTGAAAATATAAAAGAAGTAATTGATTCTTCAGAAGAATTTATTAATCTTATGAAAAATCCTGAAGTTTCAAAAGCTGAAAAACAAAATATTACAACAAAAGTTTTTGAAGGAAAAATTAATAAAATAACTTTAAACTTCTTATTATATCTGATTGAAAAAGATCGTTTCAATATTATTCCGAGCATTTTAGCAGAATTTCAAAACTCTATTGACAGAGAATACAATATCGTACACATTGAAATTGTATCTGCAGTTGACCTTGATGACAATATGAAACAAACAATCAAAGACAGATTATCCGGTAAACTTCAAAAAGAATTAAAAGTTGATTGGTCTGTTGATAAAGATATTATTGCAGGACTTGTATTCATAGTTGGAGACAGTATTGTTGATACAAGTTTAAAATCAAAATTACAAATGATAGGTAGAAATATAATTAAATAAAGAGGGAAAACAATGGCAGTTATTAATCCTGATGAAATTAGTTCGATAATAAAAGAGAATATCGAAAACTACGAATTAAAAACAGAAATATCAAACGTCGGAAGCGTTCTTGAAGTAGGTGATGGTATTGCCAGAATCTACGGTTTAAGAAACGTTATGTCAAACGAACTTGTTGAGTTTGAAGACGGACGCGGAACTTTAGGTATCACTTTAAACCTTGAAGAAGATAACGTCGGGGTTGTAATTTTAGGTGAATATACCCAAATTAAAGAAGGAATGACAGTAAAAACAACCGGCAGAATTGCATCTGTTCCGGTTGGTGACAGCCTAATCGGACGTATTATCAGTCCAACAGGTAAACCACTGGATGGTAAAGGCGATATATCTTACGAAAAAACAAGACCGGTTGAAAGAATTGCTCCAGGTATTGTTGCAAGAAAATCTGTTCATCAGCCATTACAAACAGGTTTAACTGCTATTGATGCTTTAACACCTATCGGACGGGGTCAACGTGAATTAATTATCGGTGACAGACAAACAGGTAAAACTGCTATTGCAATTGATACAATCATCAACCAAAAAGGTCAGGATGTTATTTGTATCTATGTTGCAATCGGTCAAAAAGCATCAACTGTTGCGCAGTTAGCAAAAACTCTTGAAACTCACGGAGCAATGGAATATTCAATTATTGTTTCCGCAACAGCAAATGAACCTGCTCCGCTACAATATATTGCTCCATTTGCAGGTGTTGCAATCGCAGAAGAATTTATGGAACAAGGTAAACACGTTCTTATCATATATGATGACTTGACTAAACAAGCTCAAGCATATCGTGCAATGAGTTTGTTACTTAGAAGACCGCCTGGACGTGAAGCATATCCTGGTGATGTATTCTATCTTCACTCAAGATTATTAGAAAGAGCGGTTAAACTCTCTGACGAGTTAGGCGGCGGAAGTATTACAGCACTTCCTATTATTGAAACACAAGCAGGTGACGTTTCAGCATACATTCCAACAAACGTTATCTCTATTACAGACGGTCAAATATTCCTTGAATCATCATTATTCAACGCAGGTATAAGACCGGCTATCAACGCAGGTATTTCAGTATCCCGTGTTGGCGGTGCTGCTCAAACTAAAGCTATTAAAAAAGTTGCAGGAAAGTTAAGACTTGACCTTGCACAATTCAGAGAATTAGAAGCATTTGCTCAATTCGCATCCGATTTAGATGCAACAACTAAGAAACAACTTCTTAAAGGTCAAAAATTGACAGAAGTTTTGAAACAAGCACAATACAAACCTTTAACTGTTGCAAACCAAGTATCTATCCTATTTGCAGCCAACGAAGGTTATCTTGATGACGTTGATAACAAAGAAATTCAAAACTTCAAAGAAGGTTGGTTTGAATACTTCAATTCTAAACTTCCGGAATTGGTTCAAAGACTTAATGAAGGTGCTAACCTTGAAGATGCTGATATGGAAGCGTTAAGAAAAGAACTTGATAACTACAAAGCTAGTTTATAAAATCGTTTATCAGGCGGGGTTATCCCGCCTGTGATTAATAAATCAAAGGAAAAGTTATGGCAAATTTAAAAGATATCAAAAGCAGAATCCAGAGTGTTGAAAATACAAAAAAAATTACAAGAGCAATGAAAATGGTTGCTGCAGCAAAAGTAAAAAAAGCAGAATCCTCTGTTAAAGCTGCAAGACCTTTCTCTAATGAACTTTTATCTCTGTTTAGAAAAATGCTTTCAACAGTCAACGAAATTTCTCAATCAGGAGAAAAAGTTGAAAACAGCCTTAATAACTACTTTGGTTTACTAACAAGACGTGAAATTAAAACAGTCGGACTTGTTTTAATTTCTTCAAATAAAGGACTTGCAGGTGCATACAATGCAAACGTTGTAAGAACTATTTTGAAGAAAATAAAAGAATACGAAGACGAAGGTAAAAAGGTTGTAATGTACATCGTCGGACAAAAAGGTGTTTCTGCTTTCAAACACAAAAACGATGACATTGAAGTGGCAAAAACATATCTTGCAGTGGCAAATGACCCTACACCATCAGGTGCTCGTATGATAGCAGAAGATGTTGCGGATGATTTCATTAGTGAAAAAATTGATAAAATTGAAATTATCACAACAAGATTCAATAACATGATGTCTTATGCGGTACAAGACTGGACTGTTCTCCCTGTTAAACTTGAAGAAGTTGAACAAACTAAAGGAGAACCTGATCCTCTTATGGAATTTATCCCTTCAACTGACAGCATTTTGAAAAAACTTGTACCTATGTATGTAACAAATTCAATCTATCAAGCATTATTGGAAGCAAACGCAAGTGAACTTGCATCAAGAATGACTGCAATGTCAGCCGCATCTAATAACGCAGAAGAAATGATTGATACATTAACTGTTAACTATAATAAAGCCCGTCAAGGTGCAATTACCCAAGAACTTATAGAAATCGTATCCGGTGCCGAAGCACAGGGGTAGGAGTAAATATATATTTGATTGGAATTTAGCTTACTAGCTTCATATTTCAAATTAGCATTGAGTCAGGAAACTGAGGTTAAGCACTACGTTTGCGACGTTTCAAATCTTCGATTTGACAGGAGCAAGAGGGGTAAATGTATGTAGTTGATATTCTGTATACTAGTTTGTATTGCTGACAGCATTAATATAAAGTTAGATTATATTTTGATATAATAAATATAGTTTCTTTTATCACAAAAATAACTTGAATTTTGAATATGCTTATGCGATAATTTTCCCAGTTGGTAGTTCTATAGGACACCAGCCAAGTGAAAAGTTAATAGTATAAAACATGGCAAGGTAGCTCAGCTGGTGAGAGCGCACGGCTCATACCCGTGAGGTCGAGAGTTCGAATCTCTCCCTTGCTAT
>CALUXV010000008.1 GCA_944324835.1 Candidatus Gastranaerophilales bacterium | reverse complement strand
ACCTATAAGTAATTTTATAATCTTTACTAACCTAATTAAAACTTTTTAAATAACCTTTTACATGTATATAAAGTATTTTTATTTTATAAAATTGACTTTTTGATTTATGTTTGTTTACAAAACTTAACATTAGGTATTAATAATTAATTTTTCATTAAGATAATTAAGATTTTAAGGATTTTGGTATACATTTATATTGTTATATTAAAAAGGAGGATATTATGAGCATTAAACCGTTAATGGACAGAATAGTTATTAAAGTTATAGAAGATACAGAGCAAACTTCAGGCGGAATTTTTATTCCTGACAGTGCTAAAGAAAAACCTCAAAAAGGTGAAGTTGTTGCAGTAGGAGAAGGTAAATTTAATGACAACGGTGAAAGAGAACCTATGGATGTAAAAGTAGGTGATGTAATTCTTTATGCTAAATATGCCGGAACTGATATCAAAATGGACGGTGTTGAATATAAAATCTTATCAATCAAAGACGCATTGGCTGTTATTCAGTGACGTGTGAGTAGTGAATAGTGATTAGACCTATATGGTGAGAAAATATGAACCATAAAAGACTTGATGTTTGGAAAAAATCTATTGAATTTGTGTCTAAGATTTACAAAATCACTCAAACTTTTCCTGTAGATGAAAAATTTGGATTATCCAGCCAAATGCGCAGAGCTGCAGTTTCCATTCCATCAAATATTGCAGAAGGTTGTGCAAGAAATTCAGATAAAGACAGTATAAGATTTTTTGATATTGCATATGGTTCTCTTGCAGAACTTGAAACACAGTTAATCATATCCGAACAATTAGGTTATATCACGAACTTAGATAATTTATTTGAAGATATAAATGATTTATTTAAACTACTCAGTGGATTAAAAAGATATTTAAAAACAAAAAAGAGTGAATAGCTACTCACTAATCACTCTTCACTAATCACTAACAAAAAAGGAGAAAATAAAATGGCAAAACGTATAGTTTTTGAAGAAGAAGCACGCAAATCATTACTAAAAGGTATTGATGCGGTAGCTGACGCAGTTAAAGTTACATTAGGGCCAAAAGGTCGTAACGTTATATTACAAAAGAAATTCGGTGTTCCTCAAATCGTTAACGATGGTGTTACTATCGCTAAAGAAATTGAACTTCAAGACGGTCTAGAAAACTCAGGAGCACAACTTCTTAAAGAAGTTTCATCTAAGACAAACGATGTTGCAGGGGACGGAACAACAACCGCATCTGTATTAGCACAAGCAATCGTAAGAGAAGGCTTAAAAAATCTTACTGCAGGTGCAAACCCAATGTCTATGAAACGTGGTATTGACAGAGCTGTAGAAGTTGCTACAGAAAAAATCAAATCAATGTCAAAACCTGTTAACACTAAAGAAGGTATTGCACAAGTTGCAACAATTTCTGCAGGCAACAATCCTGAAATCGGGGAACTTATTGCGGAAGCAATGTCAAAAGTAGGTCACGACGGTGTTATAACAGTTGAAGAATCAAAATCATTCGGAACAAATCTAAAAGTTGTTGAAGGTATGCAGTTTGATAAAGGTTATATTTCACCTTATTTCGTAACTGATGCAGAAAGAATGGAAGCAGTTTTGGAAGATGCTTATGTTCTTTGTGTTAACAAAAAAATTAACCTTATCTCTGATTTGGTTCCTGTATTGGAACAAGTTGCAAGAGACGGTCGTTCATTATTGTTAATTGCAGAAGACGTTGAAGGTGAAGCATTAGCAACATTAGTTGTTAACACAATGAGAAAAGTTTTAAGAGCTGTTGCAGTTAAAGCTCCGGGATTCGGTGACAGAAGAAAAGCTATGTTAGAAGATATTGCTATTCTAACCGGCGGTCAAATGTTTACTGAAGAACTAGGCATCAAGTTGGAAAACATCACAACTGATATGATGGGTAGAGCAAAACGTGTTACAGTAACAAAAGATGAAACAACTATTGTTGTTGGTGATGAAACAAAAGCTGCTGTTCAAGAAAGAGTAAACTTAATCAGAAAACAAATTGAACTTTCTGATTCTGAATACGATAAAGAAAAACTCCAAGAACGTATGGCAAAATTATCAGGCGGTGTTGCAGTTATTGAAGTTGGTGCAGCTTCAGAAGTTGAACTTAAAGAAAGAAAATTAAGAATTGAAGATGCATTAAACGCAACAAGAGCTGCAAATGAAGAAGGTATTGTTCCTGGCGGCGGAGTTACTCTTATAAGAGTACAACAAGAATTGGAAAACAAATTGAATTCATTCAACTTTGATTCTGATGATGAAAAGAGCGGTTATAAAATTTTAACAGCTGCATTAGATGTTCCTTTAAGAGCTATCGCTTATAACGCAGGCGCTAAATCTGATGTTGTTGTAGATAACGTTCGCTCCGGTAAAGATGCATACGGATATGATGCTCTACTTTACAGATATGTTGATATGTTTGAAGCAGGTATTGTTGACCCGGCTAAGGTTACACGTTCAGCATTAGAAAACGCTGCATCAGTGGCTTCAATGTTATTAACAACAGAAGCTGCAGTTGTTGATGTACCGGAAGAAAAATCTGCACCTGATATGTCTGCAATGGCTGGCATGGGCGGCGGTATGGGCGGTATGATGTAATAATCAAACTGACTCATTCTAAATAAAAATAACAACCGGCTCGATTTTGTTTTCGAGCCGGTTTGTTTTACACCTCACCTATCCCTCTTCTCAAGGAGATAGTACTCTAAAAACGGCTTAATAACTTAATCATTTGTAAAAACGCAAAACCGAACTTTCAACGTAACAAGATAAAAAAATATAACTTGGAATCTAGAAACAAAACGAAACCTGTCTACGTGCGTAGCACAAAAAAAACCTTCCGAAAAAGGAAGGCTGGAATTTTTTGTGTAATTCCTCGTGTGTAGAAGGTTAGTGTGTGTAGGTTATGTATGAAATCTTTTTTCTAAGCTCAACGCTTACATATATATAAAGTATTTTGTTATATATAAATTGCATAAATTAAATATATTGTTACATATTTTTATAATATTAAGTTTTGTAACAATATAAACAACAAGTGAAATTAGGATAAAAGTATATACTTTATATATATGTAAGATGTAAATTTAAACGTTAAGTAGACAAAAGAATTACGTTTAAATAATGAGAGACAAAACCCTAATTCCCTTCCTAATTCCAAATTTTACTCCTTGCGAACAACGAGGAGTTTTTTTTGTTTTTAATCATGTTACGTTATAAAAAGTGATTAGTGAATAGTGAGTAGTAAGTAGACGTTTAAATTAAGAATATTTAAAAATATTCGTTTTACAAAACCTGAAAGTGGGGAATAGTTTTGCACCAAACTCCCGTTTGATAGAAAAAATTCTAGAAAACAGAAGCTATTCACTCCTCACTTTTCACTATTCACTAAATATTAAAGTTATATAAAGAACTAGATATCATGTGATAAACTAGAATAGTAAGGTTAGTTTAAGAAAAGGGGAAGTTTTATGATACCTATTTTTGATTCAAAACGCCAATACCAAGAAATTGGTACTGACATAGAAAAAGCTGTTTGCGAAGTATTAAGATCTGGATCTTATATTTTAGGAAACAACACAAAATCATTAGAAAAAGAGTTAGCCGAATATACAGGCGCTAAATACGCAATCGGATTGAATTCCGGTACGGATGCATTGCATTTAGCACTAAGAGCATTAGATATAGGAGCAGGAGATGAAGTTATTACAACAGCATTTACCTTCGTTGCAACTGCAGAAGCAATAGGTATTGTAAATGCAAAACCTGTATTTGTTGATATTGATCCTGATACATTCAATATTGATCCTAAGAAAATTGAAGCAGCAATTACTCCAAAAACAAAAGCAATTATTCCTGTTCACTTATACGGGCAGCCTTGTGATATGGATGCAATTATGGATATTGCAAAACGTTATGATTTATATGTTATTGAAGATGCATGTCAGGCTATGGGTGCTGAATATAAAGGTAAAAAAGTTGGAACATTCGGAGATTTCGGATGCTTTAGTTTCTATCCGACAAAAAATCTTGGAACAATGGGAGACGGCGGTTTAATTACTACAAATGCTGAACATCTAAAAGACCGCGTAATTGCACTAAGAAACCATGGAGGAGCAGTTAGATATCACCATGATGAAATCGGGGTTAACTCAAGACTCGACGAAATTCAATCCGCAATTTTAAGAGTAAAACTTCCGCATCTTGATTCATGGAACAAAAAACGCAGAGAAAAAGCAGCAATATATAATGAACTTTTCTCAAAATGCGAAGATATAATAACACCAAAAGAACTTGATGATACTTATTGTATCTATCACCAATATACTGTTAAAATTCCTAACAGAGATGAAATTTTTGAAAAAATGCATGAAGCAGGTATTGGTACAATGCTTTACTATCCAATCCCATTACACTTGCAAAAAGTTAATGCTTATTTAGGCATGAGTAAAGGTTCTCTTCCGATTACTGAAAAGAATACAGAAATTGTTATGTCACTTCCAATGTTCCCTGAACTTACAAGAGAAGAACAAGAAACAATAGCTAATACATTAATTAAATTGGTTGAAGAAGCTAAAACATTAGCATAAAATTATCAAATATAAAAAGCGGGAAATTACTCACGATTTCCCGTTTTTTTGTGCAAAAAATCTTGATAAAAACATTCGTTTATTGTATCTTTATGGTGTGAGTGATAAGAGATTTATTGATGTGGATTTAGTTGTAAAAGATTGTGGTATTGATGATACGAATGTCGACCAAGATAAAGTGGTGCAAAATATTATAAATCTTGAAAATTCCTATGAAAAGTATGAATTAATTCAAATATATAATCACATTTTAACAATTGCTCATAATCCAAAGATATTAACAATAGTTATTGCCTGTGCAGATAAATTGAGAGATGAATCTACATTAGGTCCATTAGTTGATTTATTATTAACTAAAAATCAAGCAAGCCAAAAAATTGAAATAGACGATCTTATTAATGTACGAGTTTTATGCGCTAAAGCAATATCAAACTACAAAGATACATCTGTTGTAGGAGCTTTGTTATACTGCCTTAATAATAAAGATGAACACTACAAGGTGAGGCTTGCCTGCGCAGACGCATTAGGCAAAATCGGAGATAAATATGCAGTTGCGCCTTTAATTGATTTGGTACAAGATGAAGATGAGAAATCTGTTTATTTGAAAGAATCTGCTGCTTCTGCACTTGGTGCAATCGGAGATTTGAGAGCTGTAGATCCTCTTGTTTCAATTTTAGAATCAAAACAAGGTTTTCTGGATAAATTTTCTTTTCTGAAAGAACGTGTCATAGAAGCACTCGGGAAACTCAATCTTGATAATAAAAAAGTTCAAAAAGCTTTAAAAAAGTCCTTACTTGATTCCTCACCAATGGTAAGAATAAATGCAATCGAAGCGATTATGAATTCAGACACAGAAAACGCATCTGAAATCATTAAAGACAGCCTTAAAGATGAAGATAAAGAAGTTCAAAAAAATGCACTAATTGCTATGTATAATCTTGAAGGCAGAGATATACTGGATGAAGTTATACAATCGGAAGAGTACTCCGAATATTTGAAGGAAGAAGCCCAAAATCTAATTGATGAATACGAGGAAGAAGATGAATAAGAAATCTATAATACTTTTATCCGGAGGACTGGATTCACTTGTTTGTCTCGGAGCCGTAAAGGAAGAATACAACATAACTCTGGCACTCACATTTGACTACGGACAGAAATCCGCAAAACAAGAAATAAACGCATCTAAGAAGCTTGCAAAATATTATAATATAAATCATGAAATTATAGAGCTTCCGTTTTTAAAAGCTATTACTAAAACAGCTCTTGTTGATAATAAAGATATTCCGGAAAATGAACTCTATACGGAATACAGCGCCAAAGCAGTGTGGGTTCCGAATCGTAACGGACTTTTCTTAAATATCGCAGCATCATATGCAGATACATACAATTTTACTCACATAATATTTGGGGCAAATAAAGAAGAAGGGATTACATTTCCGGATAATACCAAGGAATTTGCAGATAATTTGACCGATTGTTTTAAATATTCTACATTATGCAATCCTAAAGTTGTAGCCCCATTGATAAGCATGGACAAAAATGATATAGTAAAGTTAGCGTTAGAAAAGGAGATGCCTCTTGAATTAACAAGAAGCTGCTACAATAAAAGTAAAAAAAATTGCGGGAAGTGTGAATCCTGTAAACATTTAAAAGAAGCATTGCTAGCAAATGGGGATACGAAATATATAAAGGTTTTATTTGATGATGTTAACTAAGTTTATTGACGAGGAGATTAAATATATAGGCTCACAACTGCAACCTCATTGGATTTATAAAAATTTTAAAATGCAAGGTGACGCAATTGTTGCCTTTGTCGGTGAATGCGAAGTTAAGCTTACTGAAATGGTTGATATAGAAGATGTTATAAATAATGAACCAATATACAGTAAATTAATGCTCAGCTTTATCACTGAACAATTTAATATTAATCTTGTAGAAGGAGTATTTAGACAAAGATTACTTATCTGTATAATAAAAGAATTATTAGAAAAGCGTGGAATTTTTGTTGTTAGAAATGGTGATGATTTGATGATAGAAGATAAGAAATTATCTGTTTCTATTGCAACAAAATCCACAACATCAATTCTTATTCATACAGGGTTAAATATTATTTCAGATGGTGCACCTGTTAAAGCTTCAGGTCTAACCAGCGAACTAGGAATTACAGATATAAAAGAGTTTGCGCAAGAAGTTATGAATGCTTATGCAGAAGAACTCAAAGATATTGAACTGGCTAGTACTAAAGTTCGGGGAGTATAAAATGGGAAATCAATACTATAAAAAGAATTCTAAACAAATAGAAGAAAAACCTAGCTATATAAAACTATTTTTCGGCGCATTTTTCATGATGCTGATTTTGTTTGTCGTAATTGCTGTTCATCTTTTCTCCAGTGTTGATACAGCAATTGGTGAAAATGATGAAGGAGATATCAAAGAATCAGGACTTGGAGTAAAACACCTCATAGACAACAGGCTTAAATTTATACAAATGGAAGATAATAATAAACTTCCTTCAACTCAAGCACCAAATATTATTCAAACAAAAGAAGAAGAACTTGCAGCACAAAATAATAATGATGCTGAAGTTCAAACACAAACATTTGGAGGCCAGGATTATTCTCACCCTTATGGAGAAAACAATTCATTTACATCTTCAGAAACTACATTCCCGACACAAACAGAGCAACAAAATACTATCAAACATCCTGAAGGTGTAAAATCACAAGCTCCTGCAACCGTTCATACAACAGTTTATAAGGTTTATATCGGTTCTTATAGTACACTTGAACAAGCCCGCGTTGCACAAAGCATTATTCAAGATGCAAATCTTGGTGTTACATCATTTGTAAAAACAGGAAGCAATGGAGCATACACTATTCAAGTAGGTTCATATAGCGATGTAACAAAAGCACAAAACCTTACAAATGAACTAAGAAGAAATCACTTCCCTGCAAGAATGGTACAAGAATAAAATGGAAACACCGTATTTAATTGATACTCATGCCCATATTGATATGGCAGAAAATCCTGATGAAATAATCCAAAATGCATTGGCTTACGGAGTAAAAAAGATTATTATTCCGTCAGTTGAAGAAAAATATTTTGAAAAAATAATAAAAATTGCAGAATCTTATGAAAATATATATTGCCAGTTAGGGATTTTCCCCTCAGAAGCCAAATCCTGGAATGATAAAACAGAATACAAAATAAAAGAACTTGCGCAAAATTCTAAGGTCGTTGCAATAGGAGAAATAGGACTTGATTATTACTGGGATAAGTCATTTGTTGAAGAACAAAAAGAAATATTCAAAAAACAAATACTATTAGCAAATGAACTTAATCTGCCAATTGTAGTCCACGATAGAGAAGCCCACAAAGATTCCATAGATATTATAAAAGAATTTAATAAAACATCAGATGTTATATTTCATTGTTTCTCGGGAAGTGTAGAAATGATGAGAGAATGTGTAAAAAGCGGATGGTACATAGCACTTGGCGGTGTTGTAACATTTAAAAATGCGAAGAAAATGAAAGATGTTGCAAAAGAGATACCTCTTGATTATCTTATGCTTGAAACAGACTCACCGTACCTTACCCCTGTTCCGTATAGAGGAAAAGAAAATCAGCCGGCATACGTGAAGTTTGTAGCGGAAGAAATTGCGAAATTGAGAAATGAAAATGTTGACGATATAATGATAAAAACATCGCAAAATGCAGAAAGAGTATTCAAAATTTGAAAAAAGAACGGTTAGATAAATTACTTGTAGATTTAGGTTATTTTGAGAACAAAAGCAAAGCATCGGCTGCAATAATTGCAGGGGATGTCAGAATTGGTGACGAAATAATCACCAAAGCAGGATACCAGCTTGATCCGACAAAAGAGTATGAGTTTATGGTAAAAACAATGCCATACGTATCCAGAGGGGGATTTAAACTCCAAAAAGCTCTTGATGCTTTTGAGTTTTCACCTCAAGATCGTATCTGCCTTGATGCAGGAGCTTCAACAGGCGGTTTTACTGATTGTCTGTTACAAAGAGGGGCAAAATTTGTATATGCCGCAGATGTAGGCTACGGACAACTGGCCTGGAAAATAAGAAATGATAAACGAGTAAAAACAATTGAAAAAACCAATCTTAAAATTTGTTCACCTGATGATATTTATTCTAAAAATGAGCCAATGGCTGATTTACTCGTGTCAGATTTATCATTTATATCACTGGAAAGGACTCTGCCAAATCTTAAAACACTCTTAAATCCTGAATTTCATGAAATGATTTGCCTTATTAAACCTCAATTTGAAGCAGGAAAAGAATTTATAGAAAAAGGCGGGGTTGTAAAAAATCCCAAAACACATATAATGGTTATTGAAAATGTTATCAATTGTGTACATAACCTTGGTTATACAATTCTTGGTCTGACATTTTCATCAATAAAAGGTCCCGCAGGAAATATAGAATATCTTATTTATTTCTCAACCAAAAACCAAGAAGAAAGCTATATTCCACCAATTGAAATTGTTGAGAGAGCACATAAAGAGTTAAACAATCTTAACGTTATTAACTAGCAAATTTATAATTTTTCGTTTTTATTATATGATATAAATTGTGACTTACATATATAGAAAGGAGCCCAATGAATTGGAAATAACTAATAACTTTAACGGAACAGACGAACACTTGGGAAGACACGTATTAGCAGAATTCTTTGACTGCGACCCTAATATTTTAAACAACAAAGACAGAATTGAAAATAATATGGTAGATGCGGCAATTGAATGTGGTGCAACAGTTGTACAAAAATGTTTCCACATGTTTTCACCATTCGGAGTTAGTGGAGTTGTTATCATTGCCGAAAGTCATTTATCAATACATACATGGCCTGAATTGGGCTACGCTGCAGTAGATTTATTTACTTGCGGTACAAAATGCGACCCTAAAGTGGCTTATGAATTCTTGAAAAATAAACTGAATTCTAAAAAAGCTTTCTTTACTGAATTGAACCGTGGAATCCTTAACCACGAAACAATGCAGTTAACACACAAAACTTTTGAACTTGCGCAGCAAATCGAAAGCTAGTGGGGGTAAATATAATTTAGATTTATCTCTGTCTACACATTAAAAGTAGAATAAGGGGTAAAGGTAATTTAGATTTATCTCCGCTTACACATTAAAAGTATAATGAAAGTGAAAAGATAGTTATGTATAACGTCTTTTCACTTTTCACTAGTCACTATTCACTAAGAAAGAGGAGAGATTATGGCAAGAGTATTAGTATCACTAAGTCCTGAATTTTTAGAAGAAATTGATTCATTAGCCGATGCAGAACAAAGAAGCAGAAGTGAATTTATAAGAGAAGCTCTAAGACATTATCTGCGTAAAAATAAACACCAAAATACCGCAAAAGCATCATACAATGCTGAAATACTTGATGACCTCTTAAACTAATACTTTATTTGATTAACAAAGTATTCAACCCATTTAATAATTGTAGATATTTCGTAAGGTTTCGGGATATATAAATCGGCTCCGGAATTTAAAACCAACGTTTTATCATGCTGTACTGATGTTGCAATTATTTTTGCGTTATAAAATTCTCTTGTATTCTTTAATTGTCTGCATAGTTCCAATCCCTTCATATCATCGCCGGAATCAATTAACAAAATTGAAGGATGGATATCTTCAATTTCTTCAAGCGTTGAGATAACATCATACCCCTGTAACTCTAATGTTGTTTTTAATAATAAAGATAGTGCCTCATCTTTTTCAAAAACTGCAATTTTATTATTAAATTTTTCATTCTGAATAGAATTTTCTCCTGATAATTTTGGTCTGTCCACAACATAATTGGATTTTGAAGGCAATTTTGCCATAGATTTTAACTGGTACAATTTAGTGAATAATTTTTCAGGGTCATTATAAGTATCAAATTCGCTTGATATAACACCTATACTTACAGATAGAAACTGTACCCTTATTCCGGCAGTATCATCACCCTGTAGAAGCATATAACCACGCTTGGAATCCTCATTTGAATAAAACTTCGGAGCAACAGTATCAAATGCAAATGATAAAAATGTTGCAATCTTTTCCGCAGATGCAGGATGTGTTATTATCAAAAACTCGTTATCACTTATCTGGCTCAAAAAATCTTTCTCTGAAAGTGTCGATTTCATAAGCGCAATAAACGCCTGAACAACCCTATCTGCTGCAAGTTCAGTATATACTTCTTTATACGGAAGAAAATTATCTATCCCGATTAACAAAACCGCCCAATCGTTCTTTCTTGCCAAAATACGCTTTAATGCTCTCATCGAATATTTTTTATTCGGCAAAAGTGTTTTATTGTCAAGATTTGATTCAATCTCGCGTCTTAAATGTGCCCTGATTCTGGTTTTAAATTCTTCTATATTAACCGGTTCACTGATAAAATCATCAGCACCGCTTTCCAATACTTTTATCTTATCCTCAAGTTCCGCAGATTTTGACATGGCAACAATAATAGGGCGCATGTTATAAGTCAAAACCCTTATCTTGTTACAAAAATCTGCCAGCGACTCAGGAATACTGTCTGATATAATTATCAAATCAGGTTCAAATTCTTGAATATATTTGAACGCATCCATTAAATTATTAACAATAGAAACTGAAGTATCAGAAGACTCAAGAGCCTTTTTATACTTGGTAGATAATTCTTTTCTTGTATCAATAATTATTGCGTTACTGAGCATTTAACATGTTCCTCTATATTATATACAGGAAATTTCACCTGAAACTCTGTACCTTTACTCAAATTCTTAAAAGAAATATCCCCATGCATCTTTTCAACAAGTGTCTTTGTAATATATAATCCTAAGCCGCTGCCTTGTATTTTGCGTGTCAAAGGGTTATCTATCCTTGAAAATTTTTCAAAGATTTTTTCTGCAAATTCTTCATTAATGCCAATCCCCTCATCTTGAACTTTAATTAATACATACTTGTCATTATGAGAGGTAATAATCTTTATTGTAGAACCTTCATCAGAATATTTTGCTGCATTTTCAACAAGATTAATCATTATTTGCTGGAATTTTTCTAAATCCAGTGATACCACTGGATTAGCAGAATCAAAATCTCTCACTATTTTATGAGTCTTATACTGCTGCTGTACAATTTGTATTACAGGTAATATTGCTATATTTATATCAATACTTTTTAGTATAAGCGTTTCTTTCGGTAATTTTGTGACAGAAAGAATATTTTCTACCAGATTAATCAATCTGTTTGACTGTTGTTCTATAATCATCAAAAACTTTTTTTTACTCTCATCATCAAGCTTATCCCATGATGAAAGCATGGTTTGAGCAAAACCTCTAATACTTGTTAAAGGGGTTCTTAATTCGTGTGAAACCGTTGATATAAAGTCATCCTGATTTGTCATACAGAGATTATATCATATTGAAAAAAAAGTTACTAGACAATTTAGTTTGTCTGTATTATTATAAACAATGTCAAATGACTGCTTGCCCTTGTGGCGGAATCGGTAGACGCGTTGGACTTAAAATCCAATCGGGGTTATCCCTCGGTGCCAGTTCAAGTCTGGCCAAGGGCAGTTATAAAAAAGCTCACAGGAATGTGGGCTTTATTTATTCGAGCTTACAGCTCTCATAAAGCCAGACAGCGGCTGGGTAATCATAGATTACTACGCCGCAGACGTTGAGTTTCGGACTCAGTTTGCCGGCTCCCGCCGCCAAATTCGTCCTTCACTCCGAGCATTCGCTATTCAAGTCTGGCCAAGGGCAGTTATAAAAAAGGCTCACAGAAATGTGGGCTTTATTTATTCGAGCTTACAACTCTCATAAAGCCAGACAGCGGCTGGGTAATCATAAAAATGTGTGTGTTTTAATATAGGGAGAATTTATATGAATTTAGAAAAATTCTTTGACTACGTTGATAATCAAAAAAAGGTTGATGCAGAATCCGGATTGTATGAAACATTTCATGAACTTGCACAAGAAGCTCTTAAAATAACTTCTGAAATGAATTACAAATACCATACACCGGAAGAAATAGTTGAACTGTTTTCTAAATTAACACATAAAAAAGTTGACCCGTCCTTTAGAATGTTTCCTCCGTTTTACTCCGAATGCGGAATAAATATTACAGTCGGCAAAAACGTATTTATCAATGCCTGCTGCAGATTTCAGGATCAAGGCGGAATAACTCTCGGCGACGGCTGTTTCATAGGACATAACGTAACAATCGCAACACTTAACCATGACCCCAACCCTGCTAATAGGGCTGCAATGTTTCCTAAACCGGTAGTTCTCGGAAAAAATGTTTGGGTCGGTTCTGATTCAACAATTCTACCTGGGGTAACAGTAGGCGATGGTGCAGTTATTGGCGCCGGTTCTGTCGTTACCAAAGATGTTGATGCAAACACAATTGTATGCGGAAACCCTGCAAAATTTTTAAAATCAACGAATAAATAATTTAAATTGAATCTTAGATATTTTATTCGTTTAATAATTTATCAATTCCTGTTTTGCTCCAGTCAAATTCTTGAGAATTTGCATAATTTAATAATTTAAATGGTGTCAAATTATCTAAATCCTCAAAAGCTTTTTTATAATCATTTTTATCGGAATCCATTACCAAATACGGAATTTCTGCGTTTTTTGCAAGATTTTCTACTTTAGGGTCATATGATATAGCTAACGTTTTTATTCCGTATTTAAGCCCTAAAAGACAGGCATGAAAACGCATAGCAATTAAATAATCGTACTCTGAAACCCTATTTATAATTTGTTCATTTGATAAATGCTGAACAATTTTTGCATTAATTGTAGGATTTTTATTTTTTAGTTTGTTTAAAAATACCTGAGAAATTCCTACATCTTCAGAATCCTGAAACGCAATTAATTCAATCTCTCTATCCGAGAATTTTAAAGCAATTTGTTTTATTATTTCATCAAATAATTTATCTGTTAACGTATGAAACTTTCTAAGTTGTATTCCTACTTTTCTTGTTCTATTTGGCTGCGGAAGTTTCATTTCAAATATTGGGTCGCATACAAGATTTGATTCTATTCCCCAGCTTTTTAAAAGTTCATGACTTTTTTCATCTCTAACTGATATGTATTTGCATTTTTTTAGTGCTGTTTTTGCAATAAATTTACCTAAAAATCCGTTTATTGGACCAATCCCTTGCGCAAAAATAACAACATCTTTTTTTAAAGCTGCAACCATATAAATTAAACCGCAGTAATAAAACAGACTTCTGTTGCTTGTAACATTCTGTAAAAGACTTCCGCCACCGGAAATTAAAACATCAAAATTTTGTAAACGTTTCATTATTAATTCAGTATTAAATGAATTAACCGAATTAACGTTATACATTTTTCCAGTCTTTTCTGGATCAGCAGATAACACGGTAACATCCTGTCCTTTTAGGTGGTTAAGTAATACACCCAAAATAGCATCATCACCAAAATTATCAAATCCATAGTATCCTGATATTAAAACTTTTTTCATTACACCCTCAATAATTCTTCAGAAGTAGGAATATTTTCTATTACGCCTAATCTATCTATAAAAAGACCGGCTTGTTTTGCTGCAATCTGGGCAGCCTCAAATGCCGTATACCCATTTGTAAGAGCAGATAAGAAACCGCCGTTAAATACATCTCCGGCACCCATTGTATAATCTATTTTTTCAGTGTTATAAAATGGACAAAATTCAGTTTTTCCATTGTTATACACATAATAGCCATTATCCAAATGAGATTTTACAACAATAACTTTTACTCCGTAATCAGTAAAATAATTAACAATTTTTTCTACAGATATAAGATTATACAATGCTTCAACGTCATTTTTTAAACTCATAAATAATACATCAATATTTTCTATAATATCCTCCAGATACTCTTTGGTATCATATGTCGTCATAAACGATGATGTATAATTCGGGTCATACGCTGTTATAATATCATTTTCTCTAGCCGTTTGATATATTTTTTTCAGAAGCTGATTAGAACCAATTGAAAGAGATTGTGTTATACCTGTAGAATATATTGCCCGGGAAGCTTTAATATAACTCTCATTAAAATCCTCTTCTGTCAGGTAATTACTTGCAACTCTCCTGCGATAAGTTATTAATTCATTTTTTTCAGTATGGCCGCACAGGTAAAGTCCATTTTTCTCTGCGCAAATTTTAATATTAGAGATATCAAATCCCTGTTCATTAAGTTTATTTATTATTACATTCTTAAAATAATCATCGCCGATTGATGTTATTATACCAACTCTTGAGCCAAACCTTTTGGCTGCAACTGCGGATGCAACCACATCACCGCCAAAGGATAAATTAAAAGATTTTGCATTCTCAAAATATTCGTTTGTTGATAATTCTAACAAACATTCTCCAATTGCAATTATATCAAGAGTTTTTTCCATTAAGCTAATTCCCTGATTTCTTCTATTATATTTTTGGCTCTGGTTGTAATTTCTGTTAAAGAAAGATTTTCATAAAAATCTCTGCCAACACCTACTGCCGCAGCACCGTTTTTGATATATTCACTTACTTCATTAAGTTTAATATTTCCCATAGGCATAAGGTTTAAAAATGGCATTTGTCTGATTAGTTCTTCAAAATATTGGACTCCGCCCATTGCTGTTACAGGGAATAATTTAATCAAAGGAATTCTTGCTTTCCAGGCTGTATAAGCTTCGTTTGCAGTAGAAGTTCCTGCGATAAACGGAACGCCTATATTTTTAGAAATTTTTACCATGTTCATTTGAAATATCGGTGATGAAAACAGTTTTGCTCCGGATTTAAAAGCTTGATTCGCTTGTAGATTAGTAATAATACTTCCCGCACATACAACTGCTTTTTTAGATACTTTTTCGATTACACCATACAATCCGGCATTCTCAATGTTTATTTCAAGAACTTTTATTCCGCCTTCAATAAGTGCATTTGCAATATCTTCCGCTTTGGATGTATCGTTACATCTGATTATCGGATATATTTTCTCTTCTGTTATTAAATTTATTAAATTTTTGCTCATAATCTACCCTTTTTGTTAAAATTATTATATCATAAAAAAAGAAAAAGGTTTGGAATATGAAATTTTTAAAAGGGCTTTTAATATTTATATCAATCGTATTCTTTATGTTAATTGCATATTCTTTTTCTAATAACTTTTTTGAACCCAAAGCATTCAACTTCATGGTGAAGAATTTTACAGCATCTCATTACGGCAGTGATAACATAGTTATTATTGTAATTGATGATAAATCCATCGGAAAATACCGCTGGCCTTGGAAAAGAGAACTCTACTGCAAAATTTTTGACTATTTCAAGTACTATGCAAAACCTGCGGTTGTTGTAAATGATTCAATTTTTGCGACACCGGATACCGAAAATCCGGAATCTGACAGAAAATATTTCAAATCAATCAGCCGGTTAGACAATCTGGTTGTCGGATTTGATTTGCTTCTGAATAAAGATGAGAATCTGTCAGCATCGTATAATTCTAAATTTGATAAAAAATTCGGTATTCCGATTAATGATAAACGAACATTTATCCCTGAATCTGACTATGAAAGTTTGATACCGTTTCCGGGACCTTATTTTAATGCCATCAAAATGGCAGGCTCGGTTAAAACTCCAGTCAGCCGTGACAGTTTCTTGAGAAGTATCCCTTACGTAATTCAATATAATGACAAACTTTATCCAGCCCTCTCTTTAAGGACATTCTCTTATTTGAACGGTAACGAAGGATATAACGTATATGAAGATATGATTGCAGGAGAAAAGTCCGGCATAAAAATTCCTAGAAATAATGATTTAGGCGGATTCTATACTTTAATCAAGTTTTATAAACGTTACGGAAATACCGGTTACACCCACAAAACTTATTCCGCTCTTGATATCATGGAATCTTACGACCAGCTAAAATCAGGAGAAACCCCAACAATCAATCCTGCAATTTTTAACGGGAAAATAGTATTCTTTGGGGCAAATGTAAAAGCAGCCGCAACAGGACTTTCTGACGTGCAAAGAACTCCTGTCAGCAACGAACATTCAGGAGTAGATATTCAAGCAACTGCTCTGGACAATCTAATATCAAATGATTTTATGTATCCGGTTAAACCTTCGCACAATCTTTTGATTACCGCAGTATTGATGTTAATTACATATTTATTGATACGAAACTTTTCATTATTTGTATCCGCAACAATACTTTTTGTTCTTACAATGTCATATTTAATACTTTGTGGATACCTATTTTATAATGGAATTGCAATCAACGTTATTACACCAATATCTCTAGTATTGATTACAATGATATTTGCATATTCTCACAGATTTATTCTTGAGGGAAAAAACAAAGAAAAAATTAAAACAGCAATGGGTAAATACATATCAGAAGATATTATGAAAAGTGTTGTCAAAAATATTGACGAATTAAAACTCGGCGGGAAAAAAGCTAATGTTACTGTTTTATTTTCAGATATCAGAGGATTTACCTCCATGAGTGAAAAACTTTCTGCGGACGAAGTATCTGTTATTCTAAATGAGTATTTTACCGAAATGGAACCCATTGTAACAAAACATCACGGAGTAATAAATAAGTTTATCGGAGATGCTGTTATGGTTATATTCGGTGAACCTATTCATGACGAGCACCATCCGGTAAACGCAATAAGATGTGCTTATGAAATGCTGCAGAAGGTTGACGAACTTCAGAAAAAATGGTTGAGTGAAGGCAAACCCAAAATAGAAATCGGTATCGGAATAAACACAGGCGAAGTTTTTGTCGGAAATATAGGTTCCGAAAAAAGAATGGAATATACAGTTATCGGTGATACCGTAAACCTTGCAAGCAGAATTGAAAGTTATAACAAGGTTTATAAAACAAACTTTTTGATAAGCAGTTCTACATACGCCTGCGTAAAAAATATCGTGGATGTAATAAAAATATCAAACGTAACAATCAGGGGCAAATCCAAGAAAATGGACTTGTATGAGGTTATCAGTTTAATTGGATAATACGATTGAACAAATAAAAAAAGCCATCGAAATAGAGGCTAAGTATAAATATATAGATATAAGAGGTCGAACCAAAAGTTTTTCTGCATTTATAAGAAGTGAAATCAGAAAATTTATAAAAACGTCCTCTATTCCTGAGCGCTGGAAATTTGTTCTGGCGCATTTTGAACAGTATTCAATGGATACGATGCCGAATAGAAAAAAATCTATTGAATACCTGATAAATGCAATAAAATCTGAACTTTTGCAGAAAGAAGAAGATAAAAAACAGCAGGATGCAAGATTAAATCCGTTTTCTTCCGTCACCTATGTTAAAGGTGTAGGCCCAAAAGTTGCGGCAATCTTAAACAAACTCGGGATTTTTACTGCAAGTGATTTGTTATTTTACCTGCCAAGAAAACATATTGATTATTCAAAAAGAACACTCATAAGGAATCTGCAAGAGGGAGAGGATACAACCGTTTTCGGGTATATCAAAGCGGTTGAAGCATTTACTACTCCTAAAGGGCTGGGAGTTGTAAAAGTAAAAATTCAGGACGAAACAGGAAGTTTTATACTTAATTTCTTTTCTGCAAAAAGCAGTAAATATACTCTTGAAAGAACAAAATCCCAGTTCCCGAAAGGTGCCGGAATAATCGTATCCGGAACAGTAAAGATTAACAAATACGATTATTCAAAAACTCTTGATAATATCAGTTATTCTATCATGTCAGAGGATTTTTTGACCAAAACTAATCTTAATATTGGTCGAATTGTACCTATTTACCCGCTTTGTGAAAATCTAAATGTCAAAACTCTCCGCAAGGCGATTTATAATGCTATTCAACTTTATAAAGATTCTATTGTAAACGTTGTTCCTGATTACCTGCGGGAAAAATATAATTTGCTGGATAAAAAAGTTGCGATAGAACAAATTCATTTCCCTGACAGTATGGAGCTTCTTCAACAGGCAAGATTTACACTCATATTTGAGGAGTTTTTCCTTATCCAGTTGAAACTTGCCTTAATCCGTGAAAAGAACCGGCATGATATAAAATCTGTTCCTCTAAAAATTAAAGAAGACGGTCTTGTAAATACATTCATCAAGCAGCTTCCGTTTGAACTTACAAAGGCGCAAAAACGAGCTGTTAATGATATCTTGACAGATATGAATTCAGAAGAGCCTATGCAGCGGCTTCTTCAAGGAGATGTCGGCTCCGGTAAAACGGTTGTAGCTTGTATAATGCTTCTTGCTGCAATCGAAAACGGTTATCAAGCAGCAATTATGGCTCCAACCGAAATTCTTGCACAGCAGCACTACAACAATTTTGTTAATTGGCTTACACCTATGGGGATAAGTGTAGGACTATTTATCGGTAGTATCGGTAAAAAGCAGCGGCAAATATCTGAGGTTGGTTTAAGAAACGGGCAGATTAATATAGCCGTCGGCACGCAGGCTCTTATTCAGGATAATATTGAGTTTGCAAATCTCGGGGCTGTCGTTATCGATGAACAGCACAGGTTTGGTGTAAAACAAAGGCTGACACTAAGAAAAAAAGCCAATAATCCGCAAATACTAACAATGACAGCAACGCCGATTCCAAGAACTCTTGCGATTACAATGAACGGGGATTTGGATTTAACAATTATTGATGAACTTCCAAAAGGAAGAAAACCGATTATAACGAAAATGGGAGTCCCTAAAAAACAGATTTATAACCTTATACAGTCTGAAGTTGATGCCGGTCATCAGGCGTACGTTGTTTACCCGTTGATAGATGAGAGTGAAACTCTGGCTGCAAAAGCTGCAACCATTGAGGCTGAAAAACTTCAAAAAACGGTATTCCCGCATCTTAGAATCGGTTTATTGCATGGAAAAATGAAAAACTCTGAAAAAGATGAGGTTATGGCAAAATTCAAAAACAAAGAATACGATATTCTTGTTTCTACGACAGTTGTTGAAGTCGGGGTTGATGTTCCAAATGCGACTGTTATAGTTATAGAAAACGCTGAACGTTTCGGACTCCCTCAATTACACCAGCTAAGAGGGCGTGTCGGAAGATGTTCGCTGCAATCTTATTGTATTATCTCCACTTCATCTAAATCTCAGGAAACAAGGAATCGGCTTTCTATTATGACAGAAACAAACGACGGATTTGTAATTGCAGAAAAAGACTTGCAGATAAGAGGTCCTGGAGAATTTCTCGGAGTAAGACAGAGCGGGTTGCCGGATTTAATCATTTCTGATATTGTTAAAGATTCAAAGATTCTTGAACTTGCAAGAAGTGCAGCTATCGAGTTTGTAGCCGAAAAGAAAATTGACAGTTATCCGCAGTTAAAAGAAACCACGACATTATCTCTTGACGGAACATTAATGCTTGGCTGCTGATATATTTTATTTACCACATGCCATACCCATCATTTGTTCTGGAGTAATTTTGTTGATAAAGACCGTACTGACGGTATTGATTATTTGGATTCGCTACATTTATACCATAATATCTTGCTTGTTGCGGCGAATATACATAAGGAAGTCTATTTTGATTATATCTTCTGGCGCCATATGGACTTCTTTGCGGATAATAACGCATCATATTTACCGCTGCAGGATTAGCTTCCGGCAGCGAAAAAGCCATTGAGGAATTATATATAGAAGAAATAAATAGACACAACAACAATATAACAAACTTTTTCATAGAAACCTCTACTGTATTTTTAATGATTACATATTATTTTACAATCAATGTTTAATTTTTGTATCAATTAATTGTTTTAATTTGTGATTTTATGTACTATATCTATATTATATTAATAAATTAAGGAGCCATTCGATGAAAAATATAATTAATAGCTTTATGATAGTAATTGCAGTTCTTGTAACATCATCTGTTCCTGCTTTTGCATTTTATTCAGATATGACTTCCAATCATTGGGCACATAAACAAATCAAACAACTCTCAGAACAAAGCGTTGTTGTGGGATATCCGGATGGTTCATTCAAGCCTGATGAAGATGTAACAAGAGCAGAATTTGCATCAATGGCAATCAAGGCTCTTGGGCAAGAGCATGCAACAGTTGCCCAACCTGTTAAATTTACAGATGTAAATAAAAATTTCTGGGCATATGATGCAATTCAAAAAGCTATTTATTTTGATTTGATATCAGATCCGGATAAAAATGGGAAATTTAGGCCTTACGATTCTGTATCTCGAGCAGAAGCACTTGCAATAGCGGTTAATGCATTAACAACAGAACAAATAAGTGAACAAAAAGCAAAATATGTCTTATCCAAAGTATATAAAGATTCAAATGATATACCAAACTGGTTTATTGTACCGGCAGGAAAAGCTGAAATACTGGGTATGATTGTTTGCCCGCCTCAAAAAATGGGTGTAATGGAAGCAGACAGACCTGCAACAAGAGCAGAAGTTACAGCAATACTATACAACATGATGGAACAAGCGAAACTTAATCCTAATGCTAAGCTTGCAGAAGCAATGCGCAAAAAAACCGGAGATGGTTATGTAATAGAAAATGCTTTCGTACAAGGTGCAGTAGGTACAATTCCTGCAGGTTCTGTTGTTCCAATCAAAGTTGCTAATGTTATGGGCTCTCAAATTTCTAAAAACGGAGATCAATTTATTGCCAAGACACCGGAACACTTCATTACAAAAGATAAATATATTCTTTTATACAAAGGAACTGATGTAAAAGGACAAGTTTGCCAAGCAAAACCAGGTAGATTATTTATAAGAAACGGTGTTCTAACTTTATCAACCGATACAATTGTAACACCTAATGATCAAGCAGTAGTTGAGCATGGTACAGCAGAAGTAACCGTTCAAAAAAGCAAATTTATGACCTGGATACGTAAAATATTTAAAGGTGAAAAAATTATAGTTCTTCCGGATGGAACTGTTTACGTAAAACTCCTTGATACGATTAAGGTTGATTTAACTAACGGATGGATATTTGAGTAATTTTTATCCGGATGTTTTGTACTGCAGATGTACCGTAATAAAAAAAAGTTTGCCAAAGAAACGTGGCAAACATTAAATAAACACGAGGATATTAAGAGAGAGTATAAAAAGAAATCTATTGTTCAAAACGTGTTTAATAATTGCTAAACTGTTTTGTTATTTTACTTAATTCCCCAAATATTTTTCTATCTTTTTAAATCCAACTTACTGATTACTTACATTTATATAAAGTATTTTATTTTTTAAGAATTGCTTTTTTAAATCAAAATATTAACAATTGCTAAAATCATATATACTATTTATATATCAAGCCGATTTATTTATATTTTGAAGGATGGCTAATTGTCTGTATTTTTCATACTCCAGTTGTTTCTGCTTAAGCTGTTCTTGTTCTTGTCTTTGTTTTTCAAGTTCTTCTTGTTTTTGTTTTAGTTTTTCAAGTTTTTTGTGTTTGGCAGTATAAGAATCTCCCATAGCTTTAAGGGAGACAAATTCTCCGGCGTTACTACCTAAAAAGCTGCCGACCTGATCACCAATTACATTCCCGAGCATGAAACCATATGTACTACCGATAACCGGAACAAGCTTTGTACCAAAACCGCCGCAAAGAGCACCAAATGTAAGCTTGATTGCTGTTTTTCCTGTTTCTTTTAATCCGCTCAAAATACCATCTTCTTTTGTAGCACGCCATATATTAGGGAGTTCTGTTGCAAGTCCGATGATTGCAAGAACAGCCGGCGCAGCTTTCCCAAGAGGTTTAATAATTTTTGGGAAACAAGTTTTCATATTTTTAAACAAAGATGCATTTGGGATTTTAGCTTTATTCCATTCGGTCTTTATATCTTTAATATTTCCCCACATGGAAGTAAAGAAGCCGCCATTTTTCCGGGTATGATTGTATGAATCTTTGCATCCCTGTTTTATCCCATGATAAATACTTTCAGGCAATCCATATTTATAATATTTATAGTTTTTGCAGGAATCAATTACTCTGCTTACCATTGCATCTGCGCTGCTGCCAAACAAGAAGTCACAGTATGCACTGCCGATTTTACCTATACTTGTCATTTTTAACCTAAATTTATAACTAACCTTATATATATAAAGTTAAATCATCGATAAAAATTGTTTTTTTGTAACGAATTGTAACAAACTGCTTAAAAAAATTAAAGTTATATAAAAAGTATGCCGTAGTACAAAGTATAGAATTAGATATTGGGATGTTCGTCGACAGGCAAAGTGTGCCTGAGATTAGCATTCCGCAGAAAAGAAAAAGGAGTACAGGAAAATGGGTTTATCGGCATCACAAGCACGGTTGTTGAATTTAACAGCTAGAATGCACGATATTGAGTACAAGGCTCAAAACCTAGAAGCTCAAAAGCTGCAAATGGCTAACGAATCAACTCACGTGTACAAAGAGTATGAAAATGCTCTAAACAAACAAAAAGTTCAATTAAAACACATCGGACCGGATGGTTCAGCAGAGTACCAAGACGCAACGCTAAATTCTATTTTAGCAGCAGGATACCAAGTAATTGTACAAGATAATCAAGGCGGTTGGACAGAATGTACGGATGCTGGAGAGATTACAGCTGCAACGGGTATACAAGCTGATGCACTGGGTAAAGTAGAAACCTTGAGAAACATGGTTGAAGCAGGTTTCATTGTATTCAAGAAACCGACGAAAGACGCAAATGGTAATGATACATTTACAGAAGTAAACATCGCAACGGATACAAGCTTGCAAGAAGTACAAGACGAAACAGAACTCAAAAAAGCGGAAGCAAAATACGAAGCTGATATGAGAAAAATCGATGCTAAAGATAAAAAGTTCGATACGGACTTAGCAGCACTAGAACAAGAAAGGAATGCAATCAAGACAGAAATCGATACATTAAAAACAGTAGCGAAAGACAACGTAGACAGAACATTCAAGTTGTTCTCATAATAGTTAAGATTCGCACTAGCATACATAAAAGCTCCGATATATTATCGGAGCTTTTAGTTTTTATAAAAAATATTTTGATTAATTATAACCAATTATGATGACTCTTTTGCTACTTCCTGCAAAGATTTCCAAGGTTTTTGCATTTTATCAATTGTAGGGCCTATATATTTATGAATAAGAACATTTTCTACAAAATTATCAATAGGTTTCATCATTACTGCAAGTGAAATTAACCCGCCTAGAGATTTTATAGCATTATTTTTAAATAGTTTTTTACCTTGCATTTTTCTAACCACAGTATAGGCTGCACTTTTTTTCTGTTCTAAAGTCCCATTTTTGGCTTCTTTTTCAAATGCTTTATACAATTTATCCGATATATTTTTAGGTTTATGACCTTGAATAAGAAAATCTCTGGTATACATTATATCGCTAATTGTAGATGATACATATTTTTGAATATTCTCTGTTTTTGGTTTTGATTCAAATGGTTTTTTGATAAAATCAATAATACCTGCAATTGGTGAAAACATTTTATTTCTGGTCTTTTTATGTTTATCCATTTCTGCAATGTTTTCCATAATATGCTGAGTATATTTTTCTCTATCAACGAATCCTGTTGCTTCATTAATAAATTTTTCGTGAGAACCTTTATTCATCGATTGCGTAATCATTCTGATATATTTTTCTCTATCATTAATAGAAAGTTTTGTTTTACCTTTTGATGAAATTATGTTTGTTATTTTTTGACCTGCTTTTACCGCTGCTGTCGGCAGTATTACACTTGCAAGCATTTGGAATGAAAGTTGTTTCCCTGCTCTTTTTTTACTCGGTTCAACTTCTCCGTACCGGTTATGTTTATACTTATCTCCTACATCGGCTGCAATATATCCTATTGCCGGAATCCACAAAAGATTTGCTACCAAACCGCTCATCGGACGAACAATTTCTCCCAGTTCGTTGGAATAAGCAAGACCCCTTAGCGGCCATTTCATATAAATATCTTCTTTAGCCTGTTTTTCTTTAGTTGAATTATTATCAACAATTTTGTTATTACTTTTAAAGTTCTCCACACTACGGAATGATTTACTTACTCCTAACAATTATCTAATCTCCTTATTTGTCCTGCTAATTTAGATATAAACATGAACAAAAAATAATTTGCTATTTTTGGTAAAAAAAATTTACAAGTGTATAATACTTTTATGGATAGAAAGTTTGTAATACATTCAAAATATAAACCTGCAGGAGACCAGCCTAAGGCTATTGAACAATTAGTAGACGGGGTAAATAAAGGATATGATTCTCAGACCTTACTCGGGATAACAGGTTCCGGAAAAACATTTACTATAGCAAATGTTATAGAACAAATTCAAAAGCCGACACTTGTAATTGCTCATAACAAGACTCTTGCGGCTCAATTGTATAGCGAACTTAAGGAACTTTTTCCGGATAATGCAGTTGAATATTTTATAAGTTATTATGATTATTATCAGCCGGAAGCATATATCCCAAGAACCGACACATATATAGAAAAGTCTGCAAGTATAAATGATGAGATTGATAAACTCCGCCATAACACAACAAGAAGTTTGTATGAAAGAAATGATGTAATTGTTGTTGCATCAGTAAGCTGTATTTATGGTTTAGGCCTCCCTGAAAACTATTTTAAAGGTTCTGTTGAAATAAATGTCGGAGATGAAATAGAACGTGATGATTTAATCAAGCACCTTGTCAGTACACAGTACTCCAGAAACGACGTCGCATTGGATAGAGCAATGTTTAGAGTCAGAGGTGATGTTGTTGAAATCATGCCGGCATACGAAAAGATTATTAATAGAATCTGTTTCTTTGGTGATGAGGTAGAAAAAATTGTAAGAATAGATCCGGTATCCGGCGAAATCCTTGAAACTCCGGATAAAGTAATTATTTATCCTGCGGTACATTATTTATCAGATGATGATAATGTCGATGAAACAATTTCTATTATCAGACAAGAATTAAAAAACAGAGTTGCAGAACTTGAAAACGAAAATAAAATACTAGAATCACAAAGACTACAGCAACGTGTTAAATATGATATTGAAATGATAAAAGAAATGGGGTATTGTTCCGGAATTGAGAATTATTCCAGAATTATAGAACGCCGTCCTGTCGGTTCACCGCCGGCAACATTACTTGATTATTTTCAAGGCGATTTTTTAACTGTTGTAGATGAATCTCATGTCACACTGCCGCAGCTCAGAGGTATGTTTCATGGTGACAGAGCCAGAAAAAATGTGCTTGTCGATTACGGTTTCAGACTTCCTTGTGCAAAAGATAACCGACCTTTAACGGATGAGGAATTTTTTGCAAAAGTTCATCAAAAGATTTATATTTCAGCAACTCCTGCAGAATTTGAAATGAACACATCACAGCAGCTTGTAGAACAAATTATCAGGCCGACAGGTCTTGTTGACCCGAAAATCAGCGTAAGACCAATTGATACACAGATAAATGATTTGATAAAAGAAATAAATATTCGTGTCGAACGCCATGAAAGAGTTCTTATTACAACACTTACAAAGAAAATGGCGGAAGAATTATGCGATTATTTTTTGCAGCAAGATATAAAAGTTCGATACCTGCATAGCGATATCAAATCAATTGAAAGGGTAGAAATTTTAAGAGATTTAAGACTTGGAGAATTTGATGTACTAATCGGTGTTAACCTTTTAAGAGAAGGTCTTGATATCCCGGAAGTTTCACTTGTTGCAATAATGGATGCGGATAAAGAAGGATTCTTACGTTCTGATACAAGTTTGATTCAGACAATCGGACGTGCAGCAAGAAATGCCTGCGGTGAAGTTATCATGTACGCAGATAAAATTACAGGCTCTATGCAGAGAGCTATTGATGAAACCAACCGCCGCCGTGAAGTACAGCTTGCATATAATAAAAAATACGGAATTATTCCGAAAACTATCAAAAAACCTATTGAAAATAATCTGCTTTCACTTGTTGCAAGCTATAGGGATTTGGAAGATATTATTGCGGAAGAAATGGTTGATATGAATATCGATAAGAAGGATTTGCCAAAACTTATTGATAAACTGGAAAAAGATATGCATAAAGCCGCCAAAATACTTGATTTTGAACGTGCCGCAGAAATTCGTGACCAATTAAAAAAACTCCGAGAAATGGCTAAAGGCGGGGGGAAATAAGGATAACAAGGGATTAAGCAGGTGAATCTTGAACTGAGAATCGTTTTTTATATGTCATCCCGAACTCGTTTCCACTGCTGTCCATGATATTTTTTTCAACAAACGAATTGTGAAATTTCGATTACAGCCACTTGATGAAACAGGAACAAGACACGTTTTGTTTGAGCGTAGCGAGTTAACGTGTCTGGGGTTGAATCCTAGTGGCTGTATTAAGTCGGCGTGTTTTTCTTTCTTTCCATTATTTCTTTCTTTTTACGTCGCAATTAAAAAGAAAGAAATAATGTGCCGGGTGTGGGGCGGCATTAGCCCCACTATTAAATTAATGTCTAGACTTTTGATAATGGTGATAAAAATAAGTAATTATACATTTCTATAAAATTTTAATAAAATTATTATAGACAGTTGAGGAACTCGTTTCGGAATTTTACCAACGTTGAATTTCAGTCTATAACACCGGTCTGAAGGGGGGAATGTGTTTTCGTCATTACGAACGAAGTGAAGTAATCTGTTTCAAGTGATTAGTGATTCATTAATCACGATTTCTTACCCCTGCCTTTATTGATAAAAAACCGGCGCATATCTTCCGATATGCCCACATTTTGCAGCATCATATTGTATCTTTTAACATTGGCAATATTTGTAGTTTCATGTAACAAATCTCTGTTGTTTGTTGTTTCATACTGCGGAATATCTTCTTGTTTTGCAGAGCCATCAAGTTTTGATATTATCATATCAATATCATAATCTGTCATGATTGAAAACTGCTGCCCGATAGCACGTATTTCTGTTCCTGCAGGTAATTTATACAGCCATTGAACAGAGTAAGAATCATTGTCTGACAATGAAACCACCCCATACTTATGCGGCGTATACATAATATCAGTATCATAAGGACTGTGTCCCAGACCGATGGAATGGCCTATTTCATGCAAAATTGTGTGATATACTTCATCTTCAGAATTATATTGCTGGTGAATGAGTCCGTCTGTTAATCCTATTGAAACTTCGGCTCCGTATAATCTTTTATAATTATCGTAATTATAAGTGCAGTGTCCTAATGCACTTCTATCTACACGTTTCCAGTCAACATTAATCTGGGATTCCAGAAGTGTATTCACAAGATGAAACTGTACAAGTCCGTCACTTGCATTTTCCCATTCTTCAAGCGCTTGAACAACCATTTTTCTATAAACCAAATCCTGCCCTTGCTTTGAATAAAATTTCATAGGTGCAATATAGACATTGATTGGCATTCTATGCCATTTTAAGAGATACCCGTTTTTAACACTTTCATTCAGATAAGTTTTGAGTTTCATAATATTTATTGTATAATAAAAAATACTCAGGAGGTAATTTATTATGAACATGATGCAAATGATGCAGCAAGCACAAAATATTCAAAAGAGATTAAAGAATGTACAAGAAGAACTTGCATCTGCAGAAATAACAGGGGAAGCAGGCGGAGGTTCCGTACAGGTTGTTTGTGACGGTCAAGGGAAATTTAAATCAATCAAATTGTCAAAAGATTTATTGAACCCTGAAAATCCTGATGCGGTTGATGATGATACATTAGAAACATTAGAAGATTTGATTACAACTGCAATATTGCAAACAAGTGAAAAAGCTTCTAAAGAAATGGAAACAAAATTAAAAGCTGTAACAGGCGGAATCAGTATTCCGGGTCTTTGCTAGTATGATTTATCCGAAGGCAATCGCAGCATTAATAGAACAGTTTCAAAAGCTTCCGTCAATAGGACCAAAATCAGCACAAAGAATGGCATTTCATATTCTTAAAATGCCTATGACTGAGGTTCAAAAATTTGCGGAAGCTCTTGTTGTTGCCAAAGAACAAACCAAAGCTTGTGAAATTTGTTTTAATCTTTCAACAACAAGTCCATGTGAAATTTGTTCATCAAACAATAGAAATCGTTCAGTAATTTGTGTTGTTGCAGAAACAAAAGATTTAATTGCGATTGAAAAGACTAATGAATATCACGGTTTGTATCATGTATTACAAGGTCTAATATCTCCTATGGATGGCATTGGTGCTGATGATATCCGTATAAAAGAACTTTTAACAAGATTAACAGATGATAATGTACAGGAAGTTATTCTTGCTCTCTCTCCATCTGTTGAAGGAGAAGCAACAAGCCTATATTTAACCAAATTAATCAAACCATTTGGAATAAAAATTTCAAGAATTGCATTTGGATTACCAGTAGGGGCAGATTTAGAATATGCCGATGAGGTTACACTTGCCAAGGCAATTGAAGGCAGAAGAGAATTATAATTTAATATTAATATGTCCGATAAACTTTTAGAAATAAAAAATTTAAACGTTGAATATGTATCTTCTAAACTGGAAAAGAAAACTACAGTAAAAGCTGTTGATAACTTTTCAATTGATATATATAAAGGAGAAATTTTAGCAATTGCCGGTGAATCAGGATGCGGGAAATCATCTTTATCAAAAGCAATCATGCGTTTAATTGACTCCAAGTCAGGTAAAATTTTATATAAGGATGAAGATATTTTACACTTTGATAAGTGTAATTTAAAAAATTTTCGTCAACAAGCACAAATGATATTTCAAAATCCTTATGCTAGTTTAAATCCTAAAATGACAATAAAAGAAATATTATCTGAGCCATTAAAGATAAATAAAAAATTATCATCAAAAGAAATAAACAATATTGTCAAAGAAAAAATAGAACAGGTAGGCTTAACAGAATACCACTTATCATTGTATCCGCATGAATTTTCAGGAGGCCAGCGCCAGAGAATAGCAATTGCAAGAGCACTAGTATTAAATCCTGAATTTGTAATTGCAGATGAACCTGTTAGTGCTTTGGATGCAAGTATTCAAGCTCAGATATTGAATCTTATCAAGGATTTACAGCAAAAATATCAGATAACAATTTTATTTATATCTCATGATTTGAATGTAATTAAATATATCGCTGATAGAGTCGGGATTATGTATTTAGGTGAACTGGTTGAAATAGGAACAAAAGAAGAAATATTCAACCAGCCGCAACATCCTTATACAAAACTGCTTTTAGACTCTATACCCAATATTAATAAAACGCCAGAAAAAGTTGATTTGACAGAAATACCAACAGAAATTCCATCAGGCTGCAAATTTTATTCAAGATGTAAAACCCCGCAAGATAAATGTTCAAATAAAAAACCCGATTATGAACATATATCGCCGACACATAAGTTTTTGTGTTACAAATAAAAATTAACGTATTACTCTTCTTTCCAGCCAACGGACAAGGCGTGTCGGGATGTTTTCATTCTCTGCATTAATTGAATCCACCAGAATTGTTTTGCAGCCCAGAAGTTTTCCCGCAACAATATCAGTTAGCGGTCTATCTCCCACCATTACAGCCTCTTGTGGGGTAACACCTAAGCTATCCAGATATTGTTTCATTTTTTTAGGATTAGGTTTAGAGGCGTGTCCGATTACCGTAAAATTAGATATTTTTTGAACCTTTTCGATATATTCTTCGCTTTTGTTGTTAGAAATAACGGCAACAGTAAATTTTTCATTCACTTCTTTAAGCCATTCTTCTGTTTCAGGGCGGTAGCAGCCGGATTTAGAAATCATGATAGTGCTGTCCAAATCAAACATAATAACCTTTATTCCTTGATTTTCCAGGTCATCAAAGTTTATATCGTATACACATTTAAGATTATAATCCGGCTTAATTATCATTGTTTTTTATCCCGACAGTTCTGATTATTGCATACTTGTAATCTTTAATTTCATCACGGAATTTGATAAGTAGTTCGTCATTTGTATTTGCAAATTCCTGAGCAGTATCATCTTTGATTATTTCAACCGCTTGGGTTATAAATTTTTCTGATGGTGAAATAACTTCAATATCAGTATTTGTATAGAACTTATTTTTTACTTTTACCTTGTAGTAATCTTCGCATTTATCCCATACTTCGCATAAGAAATCTGCGCCTGCAAGGCCTTTTGATATATTGTAGCTGTAGCCGTCTGACGGATACTCACCGTCACCAAGGTAGAATCCTGTTGTATATCCCCTGTTGCCAACTTTGAGAAGTTCTTCGTAATATGGAGTTAAATCAGCATCTCTGTTTTCCCAGACGGTATCGAGGGCTTCTCTATAGGCTTTGGCTACGGCAGATACATAGTAAAGGCTTTTGGTTCTGCCTTCAACTTTCAATGAATCGACACCTGCATCAATAAGTTTCCCTAAATGTTTTACAAGGCAAAGGTCTTTGGTACTCATAATATGAGTTCCTCTGTCATTTTGTTCTATTTCATAGTATTGTCCGGGACGAGTTTCTTCTACGAGTTTGTAGCTCCACCGGCAAGGCTGGCAGCAGTTTCCTTGATTTGCAAGTCGTTCGCCATCAGTCATATAATCGCTCAACAAACATCTGCCTGAGAAGGAAACACATTGTGCCCCGTGAACGAACACTTCTAGTTCCATATCCGGAACATGTTTTTTTATTTCTGCAACATCTTTTATTGGGAGTTCACGTGCAAGAATAGAGCGGGTCGCACCTAAATCTTGCCAGAATTTAACAGCCTCATGGTTTAGAGTGTTTGTTTGTGTACTTACGTGAATCGGGGTATCCGGCATGTATCGTTGTGCCAGACGTATTATCCCCATATCACTAATTATTAGTGCATCCGGATTTGCATCTTTTATTCTATCCATGCAGGATTCTAAGAGTTTTATATCTTTATTGAATGCAAATATGTTAAGGGTAAGGTATGCTTTTTTACCAAGAGAATGAGCAAGGTCAATGGCTTGTTTAAGGTTGTCCATTGTGATTAATTCACCTTTTCTCATCGCTCTAAGGCTAAAATCAACTACACCCAGATAGACAGCATCAGCACCGTATCTTATGGCATATTCCAACTTCTCTAAATTGCCTGCCGGCATTAATAATTCAGGTTTAATCATAGTTAAATATTAACATAAACAAAAAATTATAATATAATGGTTAAAAATAATGGAGAGATAATAAATGTTTTTTGAGGGCGATAATCCAATAAAATATTTAAGAAAAAAATATACCAAAGAAAAATTAATTATATTCACCGGCGGAAAGAAAAAAGAAGTAAAAAAATGGCGTGGTGTAATCAATCGAGTTTTAAAGGTATTATCTAAAGATTTAAACTATGATTTGTACATATTTGATTCAGAGCGTGACAGGGCATTGTTAAAATTTGGTACTGTTTTCAGATATGATGAAACTTGTATTAAATCTGCAATGTTTAAGATTGAGGATTTAGTTGCAGAAGGTGTAAGAAGAGCATTTGTTTTAAATACTGATATTATAGATAAAAGATTATTGAATGAGAATTTGAATTATCGTTTTCTATTTATGAGTACAATTCAAGAAATTTATTTACCGGAAATACAACCAAATCGTAGTATTAAAATTGGCGGAGCGGATATTTTTAATATTGTTAGAGATATCGAAGGATTGCACACAGAAAAAGTTTGTTACTGTAACAAAGAATGCTTGAAAGAGTTTAAGGAACATCAGTTCAAATATTCTGATAAACTGGTATATTTTAAACTTGATAAAAAAGACAGAGATAAGCATATCAAAATTATAGATGCGTTGTTGGAGTAATTAATGACTATAGATAGTGTAATAGCATATTTAAAACAATATAATAAAGATAAAGATATTATGGAATTTTCTACATCCAGTGCTACTGTTGAACTTGCGGCAGAAACATTGGGTGTTATCCCTGCAAGAATTGCAAAGAGTTTGGCATTTAAAAGTGAAACGTCCTGTATTCTTATAATTACGGCGGGTGATATGAAGATTGATAACAAAAAGTTCCGAGATGAGTTTTCTATTAAGGCAAAAATGTTATCGGCAGATGAAGTAAAGGATATAACAGGGCATGAGGTTGGCGGGGTTTGCCCTTTTGGGCTGAAGAATCCTGATATAAGAGTTTATTGTGACGAATCAATGAAACGATTTAGAACAGTATTTCCTGCTTGCGGAAGCAGTAATTCAGCGATAGAATTAACATGTGAAGAATTATTTGAGATATCCAAAAGTTTGAAGTGGGTAGATGTTTGTAAAATGAAATAGATGGAGAAGTGTCCGAGCGGTTTAAGGTGCAAATCTCGAAAATTTGTGAGGGAGAGATTCCTCCGCGGGTTCGAATCCCGCCTTCTCCGAATAAAAAAGGTTAAGCTTTTTGCTTAGCCTTTTTTATTTAAAAGGTAATGATGAGAAGCCACTTATTTCGCGGGTTACGTGAGGGAGCTGAGGGCGAAGGCTTGTCGGCAAAATGGTGTTAACCATTGCAGGCGACAACCGGAGACCCGTTAAACGCGACCGAACAAGACACGAATCCCGCCTTCTCCGTTTTTTTTTTACAAAGTTTAAATAATATGGTGTTAGGGATGAGAACCACCAAGCGGAGCTTGGTCAGGTTCGAGCGGATTTTGGCAAGTGCGACGACCAAACGTAGTGAGGTCTAGCCACGTCCCTGTGAACAAGCTGATGGAGTGTAGATTTTGCAAATGCAAAATCGTAACGGAATACAAAGCTTGTGAACTGCCAATAATCCAAGAGAATCCCGCCTTCTCCGTTTTATAATACAGCATATACGCTTATGCCTAATGAATATATTTATTTGTAATTACTAATTAAAATTATCGCTTAACATTTGATTTCATTAACCAATTAATGCTAAAATTTAAGTTGCTATGAATATATCAAATTATGAAAAATTTTTGGATTTTATAATGGACTATATCAACCAAAAATTTGAAAACCAAAAAGAATATATTTGTTGTTCTAAAGGATGTGCATTATGCTGCAAAACCATTGGTATACCGTTTTCAAAATTAGAATTTGAGTATTTAATAGAAGGTTATAACCGACTAGATGATACAACAAAAAATATTGTTAATAATAAAATAAAAAAATTAATAAATAATGAGATTGAAAAAGAATGTCCTTTTTTAATTAATAATATTTGCAGTGTATATAAATACAGAGGAATAATCTGTCGTACATTTGGACTGTTAACTTTTTCAAATGATAATGGCAAAGAAGAATATAATATTCCATTTTGTGCACATAAAGGATTGAATTACGCAAATGTATATAATTCAGAAATGAATAAAATATCCGAAGAACGAGTTAAGGAATTAGGGTATAGCGAAGAGCCTAAATTTTACGCCTTAGACCGCTCTTTATTATTTAATCTAAAACTTGTAAAAGATTTAGGACTCGATTTTGGAGAATCTAAACGACTAATTGATTGGCTAAAAGAATTTAGTGAGAAAAATTAATGTTAGATAATTATGAAAAATTCTTAGATATATTTACTCAAGATATTCAAGCAATGTTTGAGCATCAAAAGGACTACATCTATTGTAAAGAAGGATGTTCACATTGTTGTGAATATGGAGAGTATCCATTCACTGAAATAGAATTTTTGTACTTAATTGAAGGATATAAAAAGCTTACACCTGATACAAAAAATAAAATAAAAGAAAATTTCAAATCAACTGTAAAAGATAAGGATGGATATTACGTGTGTCCGTTTTTAATAAATAAAAAATGTTCAGTCTACTCAAATCGTGCTCTGGTGTGCAGGACTTTTGGACTTTTAAATAAAGAATCTGATGGAACTGTAAATGGCCCTTTTTGCGGAAAATTAGGTTTAAATTATTCAAATGTATACGATAAAGAAACAAAACGTCTCCTGATGGATGTAATTGAAAAGAACCATTATAAAAATCTGCCAAGGGTTTTTAATTTGAATATAGATAATATAAGAACACTTGAATTAGTAAAAGAGTTAGGAATTGAATTTGGAATACAAAAATCTCTTTATGACTGGTTAGAAGAGTATTTTAGTAATTAAGTTATTTTTTTAAATATTCCTCAAATGTCTTTTTTACTATTTTATACCCGCATCCTTCATGAAGTTTTCCGGGATAATATATTTTTTTTGCAGGATATCTTTTACACATAGGGAGACGTTTTTCATATACAGAACATAAACCTTCTTCTGTTACATATTTACAAGCAAAAATTAAATTTCCACTTTCATCTTTGCCTCTTATATAAAATCTTCTATAAGAAGGGAAAAGAAATTGCATAAATTTAAATTCTTTTTCTGTATATGTATCAAAACTATACATATATCTGCAGCACTTGCCACATTTTTTGCACTCTCCTTCTATTTTGTATTCCACTTTTTCAGGTACAAAATACGAAAGAAATTCATTTTTTATAACTTCTAAAAAATCAAGCATGCTTAATATTATACTCTCAGATAATTTTTTTGGTACAATATGAATTATTAGTTAGGAGTATTTAGAAGGTAAGCTTTATGTCAAAATATGTCGTTCCTAAACGAATGAAAAAATATAATACAAAAGTATCTAATTCTGTATCTAATGATGATTCAATGTTCGATACAATAAAAAGATTATTTATAGTTGGTACAGCCTGTGTACTTGCGGGGTTTGTTGCATTAAAATTATATCTTGCAATACTTCCGCCGATTGCAAATTTATCAGATTTTAAACCGAATATGGTAACTAAATTTTTATCCGCAGACGGAGAAGTAATTAAAACATTCAATGCATGTACCTTTTCAAAAGTTGAAGCAAACCAAATACCTAAAGAATTAAAAGAAGCCATTGTAGCAACCGAAGATAAAAACTTTTATAACCATCCGGGATATGATTTATGCGGGGTTGCACGTTCTGCAGTTGAAAATGCTATCGCAGGACGTGTTGTACAAGGTGGCAGTACTATTACCCAACAATTATCAAGGATGCTGTTTTTATCAAATGAACAATCTTACTCAAGAAAAATAAAAGAAATCATAATCGCTGCACAAATAGAAAAATCAATAACAAAAGACCAGATACTTACTATGTATCTTAATAATGTTTATTTAGGCTCCGGGGCTTATGGCGTAGAAGGTGCTGCCCAAATCTATTTTGCTAAACATTTAGATCAATTAACTTTAGCGGAAATGGCTCTTATTGCAGGTTTACCTCAGGCACCATCAGTATATTCTCCATTTAATAATCCTGAATTAGCTATTAAACGGAGAAATCAGGTATTACAAAGAATGTATAAGATGAAATACATAGATAAAGCAACTATGGAAAAAGCCCAAGCAGAAAAAATTCATCTGACATCAATGCCAACATCATATCTTCTAAATAAGGCACCTTATTTCTGCGATATGATAATGAATGAACTAGAAAAACTTGGTTTTACGGAACAAGAAATAAGTCAGGGCGGTTATAAAATTATTACAACGCTTGATTACAAGACACAAATAAAAACTAATGAAGCAATTGTAAATGAATTAAATGCCTATGGCTTAAGAGGGGATAAAAATCAAGCTGCAGTATTTTCATTCTCCCCTATAGATGGTAAAATTTTAGCTTATGCAGGCGGTAAAGATTATGCAAAAAGCCAATATGACCGTGTTACTCAAGCAGTAAGACCGCCAGGATCAGCCTTCAAACCGTTTATTTATACCGCAGCTGTAGAAAAGGGGGTATCTCCAAATGATTTAATTGATGATAAACCATTTAAAGCTGGAACCTGGACTCCGCATAATTATGGAAACAGATATAGAGGCCAAATTCCGGTATATAAAGCTTTAATGATATCTTCAAATGTCTGTGCCGCAAGATTAATTCAATACGTAGGAGTACGTGCTGTTATTCAAATGGCCCGTATAATGGGTATAACAACTCCGCTAGAGTATGATTATACAATTGCACTTGGTTCAAACGGGGTAAAATTATACGAATTAACAAGAGCATATGGTATTTTTGCAAATGGCGGATTCAAAGTTGAACCATACGGTATTGAAAGAATTGAATCTTCAAGAGGGAAAGTATTGTATTCCGCATCCCGTCCGAGAATTACGAAAGTTTTAAGTACAGATACTGCAGCAATTATGACTGCAATGCTTAGAACTGTAATTGAAAGAGGCACAGGTGCAGCAGCAAGAATAGGGAAACCTGCAGCAGGTAAAACCGGAACAACAGATGATTATAAAGATGCCTGGTTTGTAGGTTACACACCTACAATCGTAACAGGTGTATGGGTTGGAAATGACGATAATACAAAAATGGGTGGATTAACTGGTGGTACTGTTCCAGCACTAATATGGCGTGATATTATGAAAGTTGCAGTTGAAAGTATTGGTAGTGATGATTTTCAATATCCGGAAGTTGTTTTAGAAGGTGCACCAAAAACAAGCAATCCAAAACTTACATCTTCTGATAAAAATATACAATCTAATGAATCAAGAATAGAAGACGAAGAATCTGCGGAAGTTCCAATGACAGTTGTAAATCCGGTAAACCATCATCCTGTTGAAGTTCCGGCAGTACAAACAACACAACAACCGGTACAACAAAAAACAACACCTGCAACTGCACCGGTACAAACACCAGTACCGGCAACAACACAACAACAAGCTCCAGTACCCGCACCAAGTATGAACTAAAAGGAATTACAAATGGATAATTTAAATTTTGAATTTATAAAACAATTAGAATATGGCGCAAATAGACAACAGGTTGCATCACTAAATAAAACGCAAGATATTGTTGATTATGAAACCGAATTTGAACTAACATATAATGATTATATTGGAATGACTAAAGCGGTAGAAATTGCATCAGAATTTTTTGATGTAAATTGCGCAGTCCTAACAAAATCATCACAGGTAACGGGTGCTGCTTTAGGCTCTGATTTATCTGATGCTCTTGTAAAAGCTATTGATTGCAATCCTGTCGATGCCCTATCAGGTGTTGCAGCTTTTACACAAAAATTGGATAAAAAAACAGCAATGCAATTAAATAAAGGGCATTTAATTATTGCTCCGGAATTTGATGATGAAAGTCTGGAAATATTAAATAAAAATTCTATCAGGTACGTAAAATTAAAAACACCTCTAAAAGACTTTAAAAATTTCGTAGAAGAAGAAATCATTATTACACCTTTTGGCACTTTAGTACAAGAAAGTAATAAATCAGAATTAAATAAAGATGATTTTAAAGTTGTAACAAAATTAAAACCAACTGTTGAACAAGTTGAGGACAGTATTTTTGCCTGGAAGGTTGCTAAATATATTAAAAGTAATGCAATTGTTGTTGCTAAAGATTTTAAAACTCTTGCCATTGCGCAAGGGCTTCAAAGTCAAGCAGCAGAATTTGCAATGAATTATGCTTGCGATACCGCTAAAGAAGCTGTTATGGCATCAGATTTACCAATTACTGTTGCAGATTTCAATGCCGCAATTCAAAATAGAGTTTCCATGTTTATTCTTCCTGGAGTAACGCAAGAAATAATTAAATTAGCAGATAAGTATGAAAAAGTAATAATTACAACCGGTTTTACAACTTCATTACATTAATATATATATTTTTGTAACAATTTTCTTAAGTATAGCAAAAAGTTCAAAAAAAAATACTTTATATAAGTGTGTGTTAATTAATTGTAGTAGGTAAAAATGACTGTAGCTCTTGCAAATGCATTAAGAAAAGGTTGGTTTGCTTATACAAACAATGAAAAAGGGAATAATTATACCCGTGCTGACCGTTTGGAAAGAAAAATAACTTCTTATTGCCAAGATATAGCTGCTACAGATGAGGCTATTAAAGTCGTAAAAGAAACTACAAAAGGTTCTCAATACGTTAATGCACTAACTAATACATTAAATGCTTCTAAATCAACAAGTAAACTTTTAGAGTGGGCAGGCAAAGGTGCAAACTATGCATCAAAAGCAGTTAATCCAATATTATGTGTAGCATCCGGAGCAAGAGTATTAGCTGCAGAAGATAAAAAATCAGCATTACTTCAAGAAGTTGGAGCAATGGGCGGCATGTTCGCTATAGAAGGCTTAATAAAACATAATTTAGGTTTAAACGGTAAAGCTGCAGCGTATGTTAATAACAAAACATTAAATGGAATAGCAAAAGGAATTAAAACATTTGCCGCAACTAACAAATTCTTAAAGCATATACCAACAAATAGACTTACAGGTATATTAAAAGCAGCAATTTTTGTAATCGGCTCTTGTACCGGATTTGCTCTTGGCGGGAAATTAGGCAAGACTATTGCAGATAATACAACAGCAAAAGACTTTCAAATGAAAAAAATGTTAGCAGAACAAGCTAAAATAAAAGAATTAAATACTTCAAATTTAGGTCAAAACAAGGACATTATTGGTTAATTTTTATTTTACCTGTTTCTTTATAAAGTACTTCAAAATTTGTTTTTGAATGTCTATAGTTTTGAATTGTTGCCTCCAAAGCAACATTAAATAATAAATATATCAGAGGAACAGTAATAATAAATGTAACAAGACTTATTATAGTTTTTGTTGTTCTTTCAATACGTTTTTTTTCTGCTTTTTGTTCTTCAGACAATTTGTTTTGTTCTTGCAAAACATCATTAATTAATTTTTTGCGTTCTGCAAGCGAAAGAGAATCCAAAAACGGTTCGTTCTCTTTATTAATATAAATAACATACTTTTTATAAACAGCGTTCATTTTGGCTTCTTCAAGTGGAGATAAAGTTTCTGCCGGAGCAGGTTCAGGTATATCCTCCTCTTGAGTTTTAGGTAAAGGCATCAAAGCTGGTTCTGCAGGTTTTGGAGGTTCTATCTGTTTTTTTTCTTCTTTTGGACGTTCCAAAATATCTGCAGTAATGTTTACTGCACCATTTTCTGCCGGCAATCCTTCTTGCATTTGAATATCTTCTTGCGTGTCATGAATTTCAGATTTTGCATCCGACATTTCCATCTTTTTTTGTTCTTCTCTTGCACGACTTTCCAATTGTGCTAACAAATCCGGGGTTATATCAGAATTAGCAAGCGTAAGAAGATTATTTACCTCAATTGAATCATTTTCATTAAATGTCATAGGTTTCATTGGCTGTGGTGGAGGTAACTGCGGGGAATCAGAATTTACCATATTATTTATCGTTTTAGACGTATCTGTATCTTTTTCGTTATCCAAATCTTCAACTCTCTCTGTTTGTATTATAATTAAATTATACAATGTAATTTCAAATTATTCAATGAGTTGAGGGAAAATGAAAATAGATAAAATTAAACTATTGGAGCTGGTTGAAAATCTTAAAAATCCAAAGATTTTGGTTGTCGGAGATTTAGCTCTTGATGAAATGGTTTATGGTGATACAGAAAGAATTTCCAGAGAAGCACCTGTTTTAATACTAAAACATACTCATACAAATTTAATTCTTGGTGCAGCTTCAAATGCCGCTCATAATGTTTCAGCTATAAATCATGGAAAAGTTAGTGTGCTAGGTGTTATTGGAGATGATTACCAGGCATCAGATTTACTTAAAGCTTTTCAAGATGCAAATGTAAATTGTGAATATTTAGTGACGGATAAAACTCGAAAAACTGTTACTAAAACAAGAATTTCAGGTTCATGTTTTCAATCAATTACACAACAAATTGTAAGAATTGATAGACAAACTGATTTACCATTATCTAAAGAAACTGAAAATAAAATTATTGAGAACCTTGAAAAAGCAATACCAGAACATGATGCTGTTATTTTATCCAATTATCATATTGGAACTCTAACAGATGAAATAATAAAAAAATCTATTGAACTTTGTAAGAAATACAATAAAATTGTTGTTGTAGATGCTCAAAAAGATTTGAATAAATATCAGTATGTTACATCAATGACTCCAAACCTTCCGGATACACAAAAATATGTTGGTTTTGAAGTTAAATCTACTGATGATTTAAAACGTGCCGGACAGAAACTCTTAAATGATACAAATGCTGAATTTGTTTTAGTAACTTGCGGTTCTGAAGGCATGGCTGTATTTGAAAAAGGAGATAAATTTACCAAAATACCTGTATTTAATAAATCAGAAGTATTTGATGTAACAGGTGCAGGAGATACTGTTACTGCGGTTTATACTTTAGCCTTAGCAAGCGGAGCAGAACCTGTTTATGCAGCAATTATTGGGAATATCGCTGCAAGCATTGTTATCAAGCAATTTGGCTGCGCTACAACTAAAATTGAAGAAATAAAAGAAGTTATTGAACAAAGAATAAATAAAAATTAGGAGAAATTTATGAAATATAACAAATTAGTTGATATTATTATTATATTGGGTTTATTATTAGCAATTTTTGTTGGGGTTGTAACTATAAAACATTATAGAGAAACCGCATCAAAACAAATTGAATCAACTTCTAAGATTAATTTTGTTGTTTATTTAAAAGGAGTTACATTAACAAATAGTGAAATTCCTGTAAAAAAAGATGATACAACATTTATTAGTATTCGTAATGTTCCTTATACGGATTTAGATGTTGTAGATGTTGTATATTCTCCTAAAATGACAGCAATATCTGCTAATAATTCAAAGGGCTATAGAATTGTTCCTGATGCATCGCAGCCGCATACCTATGATATTGCAGTAACAGTTACAGATACGGCAAAAATTACAAAAGACGGCGCTGTTGTCGGCGGAAATAAAATAAAAATAGGGTTACCAATAACATTAGAAGGTAAAACTTATAAATTAACCGGTACTGTATCAGATATTAATGTAGAAGGATAGTATGATAATAAATAGATTATTAGATATTGTTCAAAAACCATTCATTAATATATATGAATCCAGTTTTATTCTTAAGAGCTTAGATAAACTTATTCTTATATCAATACTAAGTACATATATTTTATCCACGTTTCTAAGTTCAGATGTCGCAGGATATCTATGTTTTATCACGTTTTTATTAACAATTGTCCGGATAGTAACAAAACCCGGTGATAGGTTTAAATGTGAAAAATTTGAAATATTTTTACTTATTTACTTTATGCTTTCTATTGTAAGTGTTGCCGGTTCAACATTATTAGCATTGAGTTTAAAAGGATTTTTTAAAACATTTATTTATTTAAGTTTTTATTTATCAGTCGTACACCATCTTAAATATAATAAAAAGCATATATTACCAATATTATTATGTATTGCAGGATGTGTAACGTTTGAATCATTAGTTGGTTTGAGTCAAAATTTTGTTCATGTGGGAGAGATATCCGGCTGGCAAGATACATCAAGATTAAATCCGGAAGAAGTTATGACCAGGGTTTATGGAACTTTACAACCACTAAATCCGAACCTTCTCGGAGGATATTTAGTTGCAGGAATTCCGGCAATATACGGATTATGTGCATATTATCTTTCAGAACTTAATTATAAAAGAGGAATAAGCTTTCTTTTATTGTCAATTCTTGCATCTATTACATTATTTTTAACCGGATGCAGAGGTTCTTATATCGGATTATTTTTAATCACTTCATTGATTTTTGTGATAAGTCTAAAATTTTTCTGGCCGACTTATAAGAAAATATATTTTTCTGCTATATCAGCAATTGTAGGATTAGCAACATTTGCAATACTTACTGTATCTTCATTAAGAGCAAGAGTATTTTCTATTTTTGCAATGCGTTCTGATAGTTCAAATTCTTTCAGATTTAATGTTTATCAGGCCGCTGTTCAAATGTTTAAAGATAACTGGTTATTAGGGATTGGAATGGGAAACCAGAATTTTCGAGAAATTTATGGTCTTTATATGAAAACCGGATTTGATGCCTTAAGTGCATATAATATCTATCTTGAAACAGCAGTGGAAAGCGGAATTTTTGCATTATTGGCATTTCTTGGTTTCTTAATTACATTACTAATTGATGGTGCAAAATTTATTTATAAATCTACAAACACCAAACAAGTTATATTTGCATCCATTGCGCTTGTTTCAATATGCGGTGTAATGATTCACGGAATGGTTGATACAGTATTTTTTAGACCTCAAATCCAAATTATATTCTGGAGTATGGTTGCGATTTTAGCATCATTTATACCGTCAGAAAACAAATAATAATTAATATGCCATAATATTTCTTGTATGGCAATCTGTTCCACCGGTTATAATAAGATTATATTTTGCAGCAATCTCTTTTATTTGTCTTAATGTAGCAAAACGGATTATAGCTCGATGCCTGCGATACGGATAATAAACTTCAATCCCATCAAGCCCATAGGAAACCAATTTCCCTACAAATTTATCCAGATTTAAAGCCCAGCAACATGCCGGATGCGCAAGAACAGCAATACCTCCTGCTTCATGAATTGCATTAATTAGCTTTTTAATATCACGTTTTGCAAATATTCTTACAATATCAGCTTCTGTTTCTTTTTTCGTTTTTGCATAAAATTCATCCAGTACAGGATTATCAACATCTATTCCATACGCAAGAAGGTGTAAAAATACATATCCGCACCAGCAATCAAATTCAACTGCAGGAATCAAAACATCATCTTTAAAAAGCTTATGTCCTTCAACAGTATTATGGTCACATATAGCTATTTTATGATAACCCATCTCTTTGGCTTGTTTTATAATATCTTCAAACTCTGCTTTGCCGTCTGAATATTTTGAATGAATGTGAAGATTAACATAATCAAAATAATCTAATGGCTGGAAACTTTTGATTAATTCTTTTATATCAGGTTTGATATCTTCCGTTTGCTCTTCTGGAATATTATCAGTTGTAATATTTTCATCAGAAGTATCTTCTTCGTCCTGCTCATCAGTTTGTTCTAGATTTTTTTCTTCGTAATCTGTTTCTATAATTTCTTCGATATCTTTCATATTTGTTTGCTTTTATTTATAATTGGTTGTATAAAATATACTGCTTTATTATTATATAATAAGAAGGATAATTGTGACAAAAAAAATTAAAACATTTTTTGAAATATTTTTACAAGGTATCGGGCTTTATTTTTCAAATGCCGACAAATTTTTGCAATACATGTTTTATCCTGTATTTGGCAGAGTTTTAGGCGGAATAATTATCGTTTATTCAATAATATTTTATAACCAAAACCTTGATGCACTTATTGTAAACTATCCTGTTCTTAATACACAGCTTTATAAAAATCTTATTTTATTCGTTGTATTAATTCCGGGCCTTATAGTTTATTTATCTTCACTTTGGAAATACTTAATTGCATACAGTTCAATAAACTCTATGACAGAAAACCTTTTAAAATCTGATAGAGTTTATGATTTTCCTGCACATAATGAACTTGTTACAAGACGCTGGTTCAAATATTTGTGCTTATGGTTTCTTTATGGAAGTATCATGTTTTTAACCTGGATACCTATATTCTGGTTGATTGGCGGAATACTTCTTATCTATTTTACCTTTGTATTTCAGATATTTGTATTTGAAGAACAATTATCGCCGATAGATTGTTTCAAAAAAAGTACTGTATACGTACAAGGAAATTTCTGGAAATTATTCTGGCTTATTACTTTTGCCGGAGGTCTGACCTACTGTATAATTCCGCAAATTATTTATACGTTTTTGAATGTAATAAAAGTAAACGGATTTTTAACATCGTTTATAGCCGAAGGGATTCAAACATCTTCATTATATAACCTGAATTTAATGCTGTCAGCGATAAATCACTCTCCTGTTAATCCGACAAATATTGCAAGCCTTATTGTAACTCTATTAATATACAAAATCGTAATTCAAATGTTATTACCGCTAAGAACAATATGCATTTGTTTATGGTACAAAAACTTTTGCAATGATAATGATGTTGTAAAAATTGCAGATCAAAAGTTTATGAACAGAGTAAACCAGGAAGTTAAAAAGCGTAAAAAAAGCAGATACAAAGATTAACTATGTTTATATGTAAAAACTGTAAATCAATTGATAAATTTGAACTTATGTTTGCTGCAGATTATAAAGGCAGCAAAAAATTTACGCACAAATACAACAAAAACGGTGATATTGAAATATCTGTTGACGGCTATACATTTATACCTGATTTACAGTTTATGAATCAACACGCAGTATGCCGTTATTGCGGTCAAATTTATATGTGGGACTATGAACCAAAAGGCTCAAAATAAAATAAGAAAAGAGGATATTATGAGAAAAGATAACAGAGGGAATAACGAACTTAGACCTATAAAATTTACAAAAGATTTTACTAAACACGCATTAGGTTCAGTACTTGTTGAGTTTGGTGATACAAAAGTTATAACAACAGCCTCTGTTGATTATAAAAGCCCGAAATGGATGGAAGAAGACGATAAAAGAGGGTGGGTTACTGCAGAATATTCTCTTTTACCGGCATCAACAAATACAAGATGCCAAAGAGAACGAAATAAAATATCAGGCAGAACTCACGAAATCCAAAGATTAATCGGCAGAAGTTTAAGAGCCTGCGTTAATTTAGAAAAAATGACAGGAATCACAATAACAATTGACGCAGATGTTATTCAAGCAGACGGTGGAACAAGAACCGCAAGCATTTGCGGAGGATTTATTGCAATGAGAGAAGCTATACAAAAACTTATTGCAGAAGGTAAACTAACCGAGAACCCGATTATTGAACCAATTGCTGCAATTTCTGCCGGCATATGCCACGATGAAATTCTTCTTGATTTGGATTATGAAGAAGATTCACATGCCAGAGTCGATTCTAATGTTATCCTGACAAAAAGCGGGAAAATCGTAGATTTTCAAACAACTGCAGAAGGAGAACCTTATGAGAAATCTCAAATGCTGGAAATTTTTGAAATTGCAAAGTCCGGAATTGATAAGATAATAGATATGTATGAAAAGGTATAATATTATGAAAAAATTATTTTTAACACTAACATTTATAATTACTCTTTTATGTAATGCAGCATATGCTAAAAATGTTAAATTTGTACAGATAACAGATGTTTTATACGGCAAAGCAGAATCAGCAGATATTCTTGAAAAGGCAATAAACGATATTAATGAAATGAAAGATATAGATTTTGTTGTCTTTACAGGAGATAACACTGCGACGGCTAATATTGGCTTGTTAAAAGATTTTACAAAGGCAGCAAAAAATCTTAACAAACCATTTTATGTTGTCGTCGGTGATAAAGATGTTTCTAAGGCAAAACATCTTGAAAAAGAAGTTTATGCAAAAAAACTACACAGATATCTTGGCAGTAAATCTCCGAAAGAATTAAATTATACTTTTAAACAAGGAAATATTGTATTTATAGTTGCTGATGGCGCAAAAGATTTTATTACAATGCCAAATGGGTATTTCAATTATAAAACAATGGAATGGATAGAAAACCAAATTAAACAGTATCCAAAAAATAAAATTGTTATTTTACAACACTTTCCACTTGCTAATAAAACAAATAATGATTTGCTTTATACATCAAACGCACTTGCATATTTAAAAATGATAAATAAATATGACAATGTAATCTCTGTTGTATCAGGGCATTTCAATAAAAATGACGAAGTTTCTTTAAATGGAATTTATTATATAGTAACACCTTCTCTAACTCAAAAATGCTATAAAATAATTGAAATTGATAAAGATAACGGATATCAAATATTTACATCATTAGTTAGAATGGATTAATCAGAATGAATAAAAAAGATACAATTATTTTTGATTTAGACGGAACACTTTTAAATTCCTTAGAGGATTTAAAAGTTAGTGTGAATTATGCTCTATACGGTTTCAAATACCCGAAACAAACACTTGAAATGGTCAGAAATAATGTCGGCAACGGAGTCGAAAAACTAATCGAACGCTCACTTCCTGACGGGAAAAATAATCCTAATTTTGAAGTGTGTCTCAGTATCTTTAAAGAACATTATGCCAAACATATGGATGTAAATACAAAACCATACCCGCATATACTGGAAACACTTGCAACATTGAAAACAAAAGGCTACAAACTTGCAGTTGTCTCCAATAAATTTGATGCTGCAGTAAAACCACTCTGCAAAAAGTATTTTAAAACACTTATTGATGTTGCTATTGGACAAGAAAAAGATACAAAGAAGAAACCCGCTCCGGATACTGTATATATTGCTCTTGATGAATTAAATTCTACTGCTGAAAAATCAGTATTTATAGGAGATTCTGAAGTTGATATCCAAACCGCAAAAAATGCCGGCATGGATTGTATTAGTGTAAGCTGGGGATATAAAACAAAAGATTTTTTAGAAGAAAACGGAGCATCAATTATTATTGATACACCGTTTGAATTGCTTAATTATTTATAAAATGTTATTAGCTATTAATTTTTTTAATGTAACTAATTACTTGATTAAACTTTCATTTCTTTTTCGAACCCAAACAAAGAACTAATTGATTCATCATCGTGGATTCTTGAAATTGCTTGACCTAATAATGGTGCAACAGATAATTGTTTAACCTTAACCGGTAATTTATCAGCATCCCAAGGTATTGTGTTTGTAACAATACATTCTTCTATTGGTGCATTTTCAATTCTTTCCAATGCAGGACCAGAAAATACAGCGTGTGCCGCGCCGATATAAATTTTCTTAGCACCTTTGGTTTTAAGAAGTTTTGCAGCTTCGGTAATAGTACCTGCAGTATCAATAATATCATCAAACATTACACAAATTTTGCCTTCAACATCACCTATTACGTGAGCAGCAATAGCTTCGTTGTGTTTGTCACGTCTTTTATCAATGATTGCAAGCGGGCATTCTAATTGTTTTGCAAAATGCCTTGAGCGTTGTACACCGCCTGTATCAGGAGATACAACAACCATTTCTTCACTTGGAATATTCAATTCTTTAATATAATCAACAAGTATAGGGGTTGCAAATATATGGTCAACTAATATATTAAAGAAACCTTGAATTTGACCTGTATGTAAATCCATTGCAAGAACTCTGTTTGCTCCGGCTGTTGTTAACAAATCTGCAACAAGTTTTGCTGTAATGGCTTCACGGCCGGAAGTTTTTCTATCTTGTCTTGCATATCCGTAGTATGGAATGACTGCTGTTATTGTTTTGGCACTTGCTCTTTTGAAAGCATCAATGATAATCAAAAGTTCCATTAAATTTTCGTTAACAGGATTACATAGAGGCTGAACAATAAATACATCATCACCTCTGACACTTTCTTTAACTTGAACATAAATTTCACCGTCTGCGAAATTCTTAATTACCATAGGTCCGACAGTAGTACCGAGATAATCTGCAATTTCTTGTGCAAGTTTGGTATTGGATCTGCCGGCAAAAAGTTTGATATCGTGAGTTGGATTAACTGCTCTGGCAAGTTCAGGGTAAGTCATTTCAAGTACCATTTATAATATTCCCTTTCAATTACATTCCACTGGCATATTATAGTACAAAAGCGCTATTTTTAACAGGTATATTTACAAAATTTTAAAGAATGTGAACTTTTGTAACAAAATAAGTAATCCCTGAAATTTAGATATTTAGAAATACTTTATTAGTTTGTAAGAGATAGAGCAAATAACATATATCATGTAAAAATGTGAGAATTGGTCGAGTTTCACATTAAACTATCTAAAATTAATTTCGGAGAGCAAAATGGTTACACCGTCAAAATTTGGTCAACTTGGAGAAATTAATCTAATTGGACTGAATACCTACCAAACATCTTCAACAAGTTCTACTAAGAATGAGATGTTAAGTGCCGGGATTAATTTGGCTACAGGTATCGGTGGGCTGCTCATTGCTGGACTTGTAAGTAGAAAAGCAGCTGATGGCGGTGACAAAACAGGTGCTACCCCTCTACAAACAGCAGAACAAACGGCACAAGCAGCTCTTCAAAATATTGATATTCAACTGGCAGAAGTTAATGGACAAATAAGTTATTTAGAGAGTGAATGCACATCACAAGCTCAAATTGATGCTAAAGAACAAAGTATAAAAGACTTAGAAGCAGAAGTAAATAATAAAATAACAACAAGTGATGGAACTCCTGTAAACAAAGAAACAGTAGATAAATATATACAGGCAAGTAAAAAATATGAAACGGCTAAAACAAATCTAGGTACTGCTAATACTAATGTTGCTAACGCAACGACTCAACGAGATGCTTTACAACAGGAGTTAAATTCTATTGATGAGTCTTGCGGAACAGAAGAAGAAGTTAAGACTGCAAAAGAAACAAAACAAAAAGAATTAGATGCTGCAAACAGAAAATTGGCTACAGCAAAAGAAGAAGAAGCAAAAGCGCAACAACAATTTGAAGAAGCTAAAAAAGCGATGATAGGTCTCAACGTAACTGTAAAGGAAGACATGACAACAGAGAAATTAGATTGGCAAAAATCAGTTGATGCAAAATTAGATAAAATAGAATCAGAAAAAGCTGAATTAGCTGAAATGAAAGCAACAATGAACACTAATAAAAAATCTCTTGAGACTCTTTACGCAAAGCGAGCACAATTAGAACAAGAACGTGCCGGCGCTCAAGCTGTATACGATAAAATGGTAACAGATAGTGTTGTTGCTAACGGTAAGAGAAATCAACAAATCAGTGATGCAGGTGCTGACTATACTGCTGCTGATAAAAAAGATGGCAACTGGTTGTCCAGAACCTGGCAAAAAACCAAAGGTATATTTAATAAATCAGAGCGTGCTGAGTATCAATTAATGAAACAAGCTCATGAACAGAAAAATGCAGCAGGTGATAGATTAGAAACTCTCGGAGCAGATCCGGGTCAGTTCTCTCAAAGAACCATACAAAAGGCAGAACGCCAAGAAGCTGCAGAACAAAAAACACAAAGTTTAATTGAACGATTTAGTTCTGATGAAACTGCAACTAGAGCTCTTAATTCATTAAGTAATAAAATTACAGCATATTTTATGGCAAATCCGGATAAAACAATTAAAGATGCAATGGAAGAATTTGGTATTCAGGAAGATGGCAAACCTAAGCCAGAAACTCAGTAATTTGAACTAATATTAATAAAGAGAAAACAAATGCTACCTTATGTTAGACTAGGGTAGCATTTTAGCTTGTAGGTTGGGGGTTCTTGAATTGTCCCCCTAAAAACGTAATCAATCAGTAGGTAGGGTAGACTTTAGTCTACCAATACTTTATGATACAAATATGTCAAATTTTAAAAGATATTATCAAAATAATAACGTTGTATTTGTAACAATAGTTACATATAATAGATTCCCATATTTACTTGAAAATATTGATAAACTAAGAAAATCATTAATAAATCACAATTATAATTATAAAATAATTGCTGAAGTCGTGTTAGAAGATCATATACATTTGTTAATTCAAGTAAATAAAGCAGAAGCTTGTAGGTTGGGGTTTCTACCCCAACAAAAATATTTGTAATAAAATTGAAAAATGAATTACAGGCGTGTATTTATTCAGAACAGTTTTCTGCATTTAATTATTGTTTCATATAATAGAAAAAATATATTTATTGATAATATTGAATTACTGAGACACGCATTTAAAAATGCAAAACAATTCTTTAGTTTTGAAATTATTGCAATTTGTGTTTTGCCAGACCATATACATGTAATACTAAACCCTAAAAATATTGAAGAATATCCTAAAATTATCACATCAATCAAATACTATTTTTCTAAAAATTATAATGTTGGGGTAGAAACCCCAACCTACGGTTATGTTAATAAAGGAGAAAAGGGGATATTTCAGAGAAGATTTTTTGAACATACAATTACATCAGAAGAAGAATTAAACAACCAGATTGATTACATTCACTACAACCCAGTTAAACATGGACTCGTGAATAATATATGTGACTGGCAGTATTCATCTTTTCATAAATTTGTAAAACAAGGCTTGTATGAAAATGACTGGGGAAACACAAAAGACATTAAAAATATTAAAGATTTAGATTTTGAATAGCCGTAAAATAACAGGCAGGGTTTAGTCTACCAATACTACCATACTACTTAATAAAGCAAAATATCTACTGTTACCACGATTTTAATATTAACCCTCTCATTAAAGAGAAAACAGGGTGAGGTGTAGGTTTTATTAAGTAATGAATCGTGAATTGTTTCTGTTATCCAGAATTCGTTTCGGGAATTTATCAACGTTAAATTTTAATACTAGTGGTAGACTAAAGTCTACCATACTAATATCCCTCCCTTATATTTACCCCTTACATTTACCCTCCCTCTTAACTTTAAATGTGTAAGCACAATTCTAACCAAATACATTTACCCCTTAACAATTTGACATGCCTGTTGATTTAGTGTGTAATTAATATGTAGTTGATAGATTTGGGAGTAGAGTTTCTCAACAGGGAATTATATGTATATAAAACAACTGGAGATAGACAATTTTAAGTCGTTTGCCAATAAAGTTGATA
>CALUXV010000007.1 GCA_944324835.1 Candidatus Gastranaerophilales bacterium | reverse complement strand
TTTAGAAATATCAATTTGTACCTTATTAAGAATTTCTTTTATATTTATTATATAAAAATTAGAGAATTTTCTTGTTTAGGAAATACATATTTGTTTAGATTATAACAGTCCACAAGAGATAACAGTACAAGCTTGCAGGTATTTGTTAAATCAAATTTAAAAAAATTATTTAATAATATCTTATTGAGGGCAAATACTGTTTTCATAATAATATTATTATAATATTGTATAATAATGTAAAATGTTAAATATAGCTTTACAAACAAATCCGCTAATATCTGCAGTTAAGAAACTCAAGTCTGCAATATACCTTTTATTCCCAGCCCTATAAACCTACAACAGAAATATTTGTTACTCCTGCATTTCTTGCAGAGTCCATAAGTTTAACAACAGCACCGTGAGTAGCTTCAGGGTCTGATTGGATTAATAATCCGTCGGTAAGAGTTTTAGCCTGGTCTGCAATTACTGTTTCTAAATTGTCGGCAGTTACTTCTTGGCCGTTAAGTAAAAATTTATTGTCGTTTGTAACTACAAAATTAATTGTTTTGGCTTCTTTTACATTTTCGGCCTGAACGTTTTCCGGAACAGTCAAATTAAGCCCTTGCTGGTCAAGTAACGGTGCTATAACCATCATGATAATTAAAAGAACAAGAAAAATATCCGTTAGAGGTGTAATGTTAATCTCATTAAAAGAATCTCTCATTAGTAACCTCCTTCCAGTTGTTCTTGATTTTGTTCTATAATATCACTTTGCTGTTCAAGAACTTTTTGTGCTTTTTTATTCAACGGTTCACCTGCAACGATTAGTTTTTTGTATTCAGCCTCCTGTGCCGCATTCATTATTTTCATGATTTCTGCACTTTTTACACGTTCATCAGCTTTTACAACAACTTCTTTTTTTTCTAGTTTTGGTTTTAATTCAATTAATGCAGATGCCAGATTATCAGGATTTACTTTTGTATCATTCAAAAACATTGCACCGCTCTGGGTAACAGACACTGTAGCATTCTTCTGCTCAATTGAAACACCGCTGTTTATTTCAGGTACGGTAATCGAATTGTCGACTGATTGGAATGTCGGTGCAACAACCATCATAATGATTAACAGTACCAGAAAGATATCTGTCAAAGGTGTTATATTGATTTCTGTAAACATGGCATTTTTGCCTTTGCCTGTTTTCATTCCCATTTTGGTATTTTCCTATAAATTTATAATGCTATACTTTGAGATTTACCGGTGTTTGTTTCATCTTCTGAATCAACAAAACTCAAGAATAATAATTTGATTAATTGGAAATCGTCTTCAAATCTTTTAACGATTGCCTGGAATGAGTTGAAGCAGATAACCGCAACAATCGCAACTCCAAGACCGAATGCTGTTGCTATCAATGCAGAACCGATACCCATTGCAACTGCAGCAGATTGGTTCCCTTGAGTTGCCAAATCCTGGAATGTATAAAGGATTCTGACAACAGTACCAAACAACCCTAAGAATGGTGCAACGCCGCCGATTGTACCTAAGATTGTTAAATGGTTTTCAAGTTTTCTTGAAGCAAGGCTTGCAGCAATATCAAAAGAGCGAGAGAAACCGCTTTTTTGTTCAGAGAATATTCTGACAGCTTCTTCCGTAACTTCGCCGATAACGCCGCCGCATTGGATTGCAAGATTTTGAGCGCCGACAAGATTGTTTTTAGCTAATTCTTTTTGAAGTTTCGGAATAAATTGAACAACGTCACGTTTGTTCTTGTTATAGAACGAAACTCTGTTTATAGCTGCTGCAATTGTCAGAATTGAACAGATTAGAATCGGTAATAATACCGGCCAGTCCAATTGAATTGAATGTAATAATAAATCCATAATTTTATCCTCTTTCTATATATCTCTTTTGTTAATATCTTGCTCCAAATACGTTGTAATCAAACGTAAACTGTATGTCTATACTTTGTCCTCTAAATTCCGGTGGCAGCGGTCTGAACGGTGCTGTTAATTCTACAGCTCTCAATGCTGCCTGATCGGCCGCCGGTAATCCTGAAGATTTTAAAACTCTGCAGGATAGCATTCTGCCGCTTTTAGCAATCTTGAATAATAATACAACTCTTTTACTTTCGTTACCTTTTGGCGGGTTCCAATTGAGTTTTATTCTTCTTTGTAACTCTCTCATATAAGGGCCGAAATCAGGCTCTCTGATTGCATCAATACCCGGTCTGCCTCCGCCGCCGCCAGGGTTTCCAACGTTACCTGCGGAGCCGCCTGAACCTCTTGCCAGTTGGCCAGAACCGCCGCTGCGGGACGGTGCAAGAGATGGTGCAGGTGCATATCTTCCTGCACTGCTTCCGCCTGAAGAATATCCGCCGGATTTAGCTTTTGATGCACTGCTTGATGTTCCGCCAACAGGTCCTGTTGATAAAGATTTTGCAGCAGGGAGTCCTGACGGAACAGGTACAGAGAATGGTGTTGACGGTCTTATTGCAACCTTTGGCGGGGCTGCAACAGGTCTTGTGCTTGGTGCAACACTAGGTGCAGCAGGTCTTTGTGCTGAAGGTCTCGGTGCCGGACTTGGCTGTCTGCGGGCAGGAGCTTTAGATGCCTGTTGTCTTTGTTGTACTCTCTGTTGTTTTATTACCTGTTTTTGTTCTCTTTGAATTTGTTTTTGCTGTTTTTGAATCATTTTTTGCAGAGAACTGCTTGAAGATGACGGTTTTGAAGGCTTTGAAGGTGCTGCTGATGGAAGTGACACCGGTTTTTTAGGGTCATTAATGCCGCCTGAACGAGAATTCATATCAGCTCTGTTTCTGGTATTCATATCCCTAGGCATTGCTTCCTTGTCGACAAGTACAAATTCAATATCCTTGGTCATATGAGGTTTATCAAACATAACAAATTTGATTCCGAGAATACCTGCAATAAATATGAACATCCATACCAGCATAACCGTTAAAGGATGCAGTACTGTAGACATTGCAAGAGAATCTTTAAAGTTTATTCCCTCATCATTTTTTCTTACAACGGCAGGAAGTGTATAAACCTCATCTTCTTGTTCATCGTCATCTATAAAATTGTATTTGTTACCTAATAATGCCATTTTTTATTCTTTTTCTTGTAAATAATTGTATCTTAAATATTATTTAAGAGTATCCTCTAATTGTTTTAACCTTATTAGCTACTCCTCATAGTCGTATGATGAAGGAGCAACTGTTATAGGTTGAGTGAGAACAAGTTCCAGCGATGCACCGGCTGGGATTTCTACATCGTCTCCTTTATCAATAACAGATTTAACAACTCCGCCGCCTGCTCCGACTGCCGTTCCTAAAGCTGCTCCTCGTCCGATATTACCGCCTGCAAGAGCACCAAATACAAGTCCTGATAAAGCGCCAACTGCAGCGCCGCCAACCGCATCTTTAGCGTAATCTTTTGCAACATCCATTTTTGTTCCGCCAACTAATATTCCTGAATTGTCGGAAGTTTTTATCACTGCAGAAATAGGAATTTGTAAGCCGTAAGGTGTAATAATTTGGTTAAATCTGATGCCTAAGCGGCCGTTCATGCTGCCTCTTTTAGCTTTACGAGCTTCTATAACGGTTCCGATTACCGTACTGCCTGCAGGTGCAATCATATTTCCGTTGTAGCAAAAATCAGAACCCAGAGAAATTTGTACCAGCTGTCCTGTAGATGCGTTTGCAGAACTTATTGTTGTTGAAACATATCCCGGCATAGTTTGACCTGACGGTACTGTGACTACACGTCCTTTTAAAGTGCTGTTATAATTATTGTAAGTTCGATTAATTGGAGCAGGGTAGTATGATTGTTGGTATACAGGATTTTGTGCGCCGCTTTTGTAATTGTAATTAGGAGCTGCAATACCTGTTGTCATAGTTAAAAATGATGTTATTAATAAAATACTTATTTTTTTCTTCATAGAACTCTCCTCCTTTATAATATTGTATTATTTATCAGAAGAATGTCAATCTTTTGATATATAGCAGATGAATAGTATAATTATGTTGAATTCCAATATTTTATTATAACTTTATAAATTTATTCGTTTATTGAATGAGTTATGTATGCCGGGCCTTTCAGTAATATTAACAATTGTGCTCCTGAAGCGACACAGGTATGTTCTCCCATTGCACGAGTCGGGCCCGGAACCCATCTTAATACACCAACGTAATGGCGGCAAATTCCTTTATGGTAATGAGGGATTTTATCGTACGTTGCAGGAGCCGTCATTTCACCTCCAATTAAACAACCGTTATTTGTATATATATATCCATATAATGGGTTTTCATATCCATCTTCATATCGCATTTTGGTGATTCTTACAACCATAGATGCATTTGTACCAATTATTGGCTCATTTTTCTTTTCTATTTTCCCTATAAACATAGTACCTTTAGGAATTACATTGGTTTCAAATAAATACGTATCATTTGTTGCCACAAATTTTAGCGGTGTTTTTTCATCGGAATTCAATGTTGAAAATTCCTGCATCGATATAACTTGGATAAATGTTCCGGCAGGAACTTCTATTCCATCATAGTCACGGAGTTCAGGGTCTGCTGATGCCGTTTGGAATATTCCTATAAATATTATAAAAAGTATTGTTAGTAATTTTTTCATTGGATATATTATATATTAATTAATTTTCAAGAAAATCAAGTATTAATATTAGAATTATGTTAAAATTTTTCTATGTTTAAAAAGAAATTTCTATTACACACAATATTAATTTTAACGGCTATTGGTATGTTATTTCCGTTTATAGTGATGATATTGTTATCTTTATCAAAAGAGAATAATCTTTCTTTTTCAAATTTTATGATAACAGGTGCTAATTATTGTAATGTATTTAAATCGATTCCTATAACAAGATATTTTATAAACAGTTTGGTTGTATCCGTTTTTACAACTATATTTCAGGTATTATTTTCTACTCTTGCCGGTTACGCATTTGCAAGAATGAATTTTAAAGGGCGTGATATAATATTTTTTACTTTTCTTATCACCATGTTTATACCACCTCAGGTAAATATTGTACCTTTATTTTTTCTGATGCGGGAATTGCATCTTGTTGATACTTATCAGGCACTTATACTTCCGGGAATTTTTGGCGGCTTTGGTGTATTTATGATGCGCCAGTATTTTTTAGGTTTTTCAAAAGAACTTGAAGATGCTGCAATAATAGATGGTTGCAACCGTATTCAGATGTTTTTTAAAATAGCGATGCCGCTGGCGGTTCCGGCGATTGCAACACTTGCGATATTTACTTTTATAACCTCGTGGAACAGTTTTATCTGGCCTTTGATTGTAACAAATTCCGAATCAATGCGAACATTACCTTTGGGATTGGCAATATTTAAGGGAAGTTACCGTGAAATTACAATGTGGGGTGATTTGTTTGCCTGTTCTGTTGTTTGTGCTGTTCCTACAATTCTAATATTTCTTCTTGAAAAGAAGTATATTATAAATGATATTTTAAAAGGCGCCGTTAAGGAATAAGTCGGGAATAATGAGTATTTAAATTAAAAAGGCCAGTATTGATTAATACTGAACCTTTTAATTTAAATTTTAAAAAATATTTATTTCATTGCCAATGTCATATCTGCTTCTACTACCAATTTCCCGTCAACGTAGCCTTTGCCATGAGATTTGCAGATAGGGCCTTTTAATTTTGTAAGTTCTATTTCCATATCTAATCTGTCACCAGGTCTAACAATACCTTTAAATCTTACATTATCAACACCAGCAAAAAGAGTTAATTTATTTTTATATTCATCTAGTGTATAAAGAATCGGTGCTGAACATTGGGCCATAGCTTCTATTTGTAAAACACCAGGCATTACAGGATTTCCCGGAAAATGTCCTTGGAAAAATTCTTCATTCATTGAGAGATTTTTATAGCCTTTTGCGTATTTACCCGGAACACATTCAGTTACTTTATCTACTAATAAAAACGGATATCTGTGAGGTATCATATCCATTATTTCCATTATATCAAAACTTAATTTTTTCTCTTCTTGACTAGCTTCTACCATTGTTTCTCTCCTTTTATATTTTTATTAATTTATTTTTTAATTCTTTTGCAACTTTTACGTGTACCGTATGTCCGGCTTCTTTTACTAAAATTTGTGCTTTCATATCAAGTATTGATACACCGGTTAAATAGAAATCTCCAAATAAATCAAGAATCTTGTGTTTAATAGGTTCTTTATCACTTCTCAATGCAGAAGAATATGTTCCATCATCCATCAAGCCAAGAGTATTATCAACATTTACTCCTCGTGCAAAACCTAATAATTGGAATTTTTTTAAATCTCTATAAAAACCAAAAGTTCTTGCTTCTATTATTTCATCTAAATTTTTTGTATCTAATGCTGTCCACTGGCGGATTAAATCCGGATGATTATAGTTAACAGCATAAGACAAGGTTAATTCTTTGTCCGGAAGAACAACTAAACTTGTCTTGCCATTTAAATAATATACAGGTTCGCTTACTGTATAAAATTGTTGTTTTTTTCTTGTGATACCTGCTTCTTTGAATAAGTTAATCCAAACTTTTGAACTTCCATCAAGAACCGGAAATTCAGGTTTTGAAATATATACATCAATAGAATTTATCCCGAGAATTGCACAGGCAGCCATAAAATGTTCGCATAACATTACCTGATATTTATATCCGCCAAGTAGTGTTCTTTGATCTTTGCTGCCTAAGACAACGCAATGATCTGTTGCTATGACATTATCTACACACGCTTCAAAACCATTATCAGCACCATCTACAAAAAAACGTATTTTACCTGATTCTGAAGGTTTTACGACAACCTCACATTCATAATTTTTCATCAGAGTGTTGCCTGATATTTTAACTTCTTTTAATAATGTTGTTACCATACTACACCGGATCCAATTGATGTTCTTCAAACGAATTTAATAACGGTTCATATTTTTTGAACTTATTAATCAATTCTCCCGCATCTTTCATAATCTTTAATTGTTTAATAAATTCTTTTCTTGGAACAGCCGGAGCACCTACAACAATTGATTTTTCAGGGAAACTCTTTGTAATACCGGCTTTGGCAGCAATAATTGAATCACTGCCGATTTTAATATGATCCGCAAGACCTGCTTGACCTGCAATAACTACTCTGTCACCGATTACGCAGCTGCCTGCAATACCTACTTGAGATACAATCATACAGCCTTTACCGATTTTACAATTGTGGCCAATCATTACAAGGTCATCAATTTTTGTATTATCACCAATTGTTGTATTTTCAATAGTACCTCTATCTATTGCAGTATTAGCACCAATTTCAACATTGTTACCGATTATAACAGAGCCGATTGAATTGATTTTGAATATAACATGTTCAGCATCGCTGTCCTTGATTTCGCCGTCTTTTCTTGCCTGTTCAATATTGTTAGGATTTTCCGTAACAAAACTGAACCCGTCAGCACCGAGTGAAACGCCGTGATGAAGAATAACTTTATTCCCTACTTGAACTCTATCGCCGATATTTACTCCGGGATGGAAGAAACATTCAGAACCAATATTTGCATAGTTTCCGACATAGCAATTTGCCATGATTGTTGTATTATCACCTATTACTGCACCTTTTGCAACCACTGCATTAGGTCCGATTGAAACATTTTGGCCCAATTTTGCTTCCGGATGAACAACCGCTGTCGGGTGAACTCCTGTATTTGTTTCAGGTGCTGTATAAAATAGAGTAATAAGTTTCATCATTGCCAAACGAGGACGTTCAACTTCTATTGTTGAGTAACCGTCAATATTTACACCCAAAGGAACTAATGCAGCTTTTGCCTTTGATGTTGATAAGTTTGCAATTTCTTCTTCCCCCAATGCTAATGCCAATGTGCTTTCATCTGCAAGTATTGGTGGTGCAATTTTTGTTATAACTACATCTTGTGCTTTTGATAACAACCCTCCGGTTATTTGTGCAATTTGTTCTAATGTAAAAGACTTCATAGATTACTCCTTATTATTAATTTTATTGATTATATTTGTTGTTGATTTTCCCTGAACAAATTCTATAAATTCAACTTTTGTTCCGTTCTTAATCATTATATCTCTCTCAGGCAGTGTTTCCATCGTATAATCTGCCCCTTTAGTGTATACATCTGATTTTATTTCATCAAGTAGTGATGCCGGTGATGTTTCATCAAATAATACCACAAAATCTACACAATTTAGAGCACACAAAACTTCTGCTCTATCCATTTCATTATTGATAGGTCTATCATCTCCTTTTATAGACTTAACAGATTTATCAGAATTTAGAAGGACAATTAGATAATCTCCAAAACTTTTTGATTTTTGCAGATATCTAACATGGCCAACATGCAAAATATCAAAACAACCATTTGTTGTTACAACAGTTTTGCCAGCTTTATGTAATTTGGCTACAAACTCTGATATATTTTTTCTGTTTAATATCTGACCCATCTTCTACTTCTTGTTGTATACCCGATATACACATGTATTTTACCTTAAATACGTATATAACGGTACTAGTTATTTAACAAAAAGTAATAAATAACTACTCTTTTTTCCCTAACATATTTTCTATTGTAATTTGTATTTTGTTTTTTGTTGATTCCATTTGAAAACCAGGATCAAGTTTTTGAAATACATCTTTTTCAAGCTTTTGTTTTTTAATATGTGCTAATTCTCTATCATAATATGCATCGATTGAGCTTTTAACAATTTTTCCTGCTGTTTTTTTATTTGCTCTAAAATTTATACCGACGGGAGAAATACCTTTATTCATTTATCTACCTCCATATAGTCCCATTTCTATAACTTTTTTACAAATTCTTACCGTATTTAATGCTGCTCCGATTCTCAAATTATCTGCAACACACCAAAGAGAAATCCCATTTTTGAATGCAAGATTCTTTCTGATTCTGCCGACGTAAACAGGGTTTTCCCCGCTTGCATCACGAGTTGTCGGGTATTCAAAATTATCAGGATTATCTATTACAACAACACCAAATGAATCTTTTAAAATTTCTCTTACTTCTTCCGGTGTAACAGAGGAATCAAATTCAATATCTACAGCTTCAGAATGACCGTTAAATACAGGAACTCTTGCAGCTGTACAAGAAATCGGTGTATCTTCCGGAAGATGCAATATTTTCTTTGTTTCATTTACAACTTTCATTTCTTCTTTTGTATAACCATTTTCACAAAATACATCTATTTGCGGGATTACGTTAAAAGAAATTGGTTTTTTGAAACATTTGTTTTCAAAACTTTTTCCTTCAAGATTCGCAATTGTATCTTCTTTTAATTCGTTAATTGCTGCTAATCCTGCGCCGCTTACTGCTTGATATGTTGATACAATTAATCTGTTTATTTTAGCTCTTTTTTGAAGCGGGTGTAATACTAACATTAATTGAGATGTAGAGCAATTTGGATTTGCAATAATACCTTTATGTTTTTTTAGGTCTTCATCATTTACATAAGCAATTACCAATGGAACATCTTTGTCCATTCTAAAAGCACTTGAGTTATCAATAATCAAACCGCCGCGTTTTACAATTTCAGGAGCAAATAACTTACTCGTTGAACCGCCTGCTGATGCCATTACAATATCAATACCGTTAAAAGAATCCGGTGTAGCTTCTTCTACCGTATATTCTTCGCCTTTAAAAGTTATTTTACTGCCGGCGCTTTTTGCACTTGATAAGAATTTTATACTTTCGTATTCAATTTCCAATTCTTCAGTAATTTTTGTGATTTCTCGGCCTACAACTCCTGTAGCTCCCAATATTGCAATTCTTGGTTTTCTCATTCTCTTTTTCCTTATCTAACCTTCCATAATATTTTCTAACCCGTAAACAAACTCAGGCTTTTTCACAACATGCTTTACTGCCATTAACACTCCCGGCATGTAACATTCTCTATTCATTGAATCGTGGCGGATTTTAAAGGTCTGGCCGGATGAACCAAACAAGACTTCTTGAGATGCAATATATCCGGGCATTCTAACAGAATGAATGTGAATATTTGAATATGATGTTCCGCCTCTTGAACCTTTTATGGTTTCTGTTTCAGGACAATTTCCGGTTGTGAAATCAGGGTTAGCCTCTGACATCATCAACGCTGTTTTTATCGCAGTTCCTGATGGTGCATCTTTCTTTTGATTATGATGGAGTTCTATTATTTCTGCATTATCAAAATATTTGGCAGCCTGCTTTGCAAACATCATCATAAGAACGGCACCGGTTGAAAAATTTGGCGCTATAAAACACGATACTTTATTTTCTTCCGATAGTTTTTTTAAGTTTGCGATTTCATCATCAGAAAGTCCGGTTGTACCAATAACTATATTGATATTATGATTTAAACAGTAAAGAGCATTTTGATAAATGCTTTGGGGTTGGGTAAAATCGACTAACACATCTATTTTACATTCTTTTGAAGCTTCTTCAATTGAAGAAAATTGTCCATTATTTATATCAATTTTAGCAACAAGTTCCAATTCATTGTCGTTACTTACTGCTTTTACAACTTCCATCCCTATTTTGCCGTTTGAACCGCAAACTGCAACTTTTATCATGATTATTACCTCTTCAAAATATGCCTTTATTTTACCCAGTATTACACAAGATAAATAAATTTAAAAGATTTTGTTAAAAATATTACGCTTGTTTATTTTCATTTTTAGCAACTTTATAAGCCCGATAACCCATGAATAAACCAAATGCACCCTGTAATGCTAATGATAATTTGGTATTTGCTTTGGCTTTAAAGATTTTTGAGTATAATTTACCAAATACCATACCGACTCCAAACCAGCAAAAACCGTTTATTGCGCCAATAGCAGCAGGTGAATAGTTCAAGCGTTTAGTTCCTCTTAAAGGAACTCCGCTTAATGTTTTATCGCTTGGAGTTTTTTTTATTTGTTGGTTATTTTCTCCAAATGTTATGTTCTTTGTTGGAAAATTTAAAGCTGAAATCATAAAAACCTTTAACTTTCTACACGTACAATATTATAAAACTTAATCATAACAAAAATTGTTAGTTTTTAAAGTTTTATTACATTTTGTTTCAAATACATAAAATTTCAGATTTAGGTGTTTTCAATAATACGAATATGTTAACAATCTCTCCATTAAAAGTCGGGCAGTATCAAGCCAAACAAAATCAAATTCAAAATTCTAAAATTTCAATTCCTGTCAACAAAATGTCGTCAGGAACTTTCAGCTACCCTGCAGTATATTTTTTAGGAAACTTTAGCAGAGCAGAAAGACCGCCGTTTAAAGATTCTACGGTCAAAACACTTGACTCTGTTTGTGAAAATTATCAATCAAAACTTAATGAAATAAGTAAAGAAGAAATAGAATCTACTATAAATGAAATTGCAGAGACAACTGAATTTTCAAAAACAGAAGCAGTAGGTGCAATGCAATTGATAACACAATTCGGGAATATCAGAAGTATTGATAAAATAGGTGAAGCTTTGCAAAATAATGAAGCGGGAAGAATATTCAATAATAGTTGCATGTTTAAATTCTTTATAGCAAATAAAACGTTTAAAAAGGCGTTTTCTGAAAATTTTGGTTTAAATTCTGCAATGAATTATCTTTTTAACCAAAAAGAATTATATGAAGTAGAACCATATAATTTTGCAATTTTCTTAGATGATAACAAATTAAAAGACTTAGAACAACTAAAGAAAGACTCTCCTGAAGCAATAGAAGATTTAAAAAAATGGAAAAATGCTAAATTCTTTGTTTTGTCAGGTTTTGAAAATGGGATAAGCTTTATTGACAGAAGTAAACCGCTTAAAGAAACAACAATTGATTTACTAAACAAAGCCAAAGAATACAACATGCCGGTATCCAAAGCTGTTGATAAAGAGATACTTGATAGGTGCGAAAAACTGGGAATAGAGCCAATTATAATTAAAAATGAAAATAAACCGTCAGTAGAAAATATTTATAACCAGCTTCGTCCTGAACAAATGTCAAGAGATGAACTCAATAAACTTATAGATGCAACAGTTATGAAAAAATTTAAGAATGTTGACGACCAAGTTGAAGCAAAAGACGGACTTGCAACATATCTTGAAAATTCTCTTGAAAACTATTCTCCTGAAAGAATTTCAAAAGATTTAAAAGAAATTCATTCAAAAATAATCAAAACAGCCAAAAGCTTAGGTAAAAAATCGGAAGATATTATATATATTATACCAAACCACTCTAAAAGCTATGATTTAATTGATTATCAATATCAAAAAATAAATAATATTCCAAAAGAAAAATTTATAACGTTAAAGAATCCACATTTTACAAATGTACTTCATTTTCAAAATAAAGTTCTGGTTCTGTTAGATGATTGCTCCTTATCAGGGAATTCTTTTTTAGATGATGCAAATTTCGAATATTCAGTAAATAGTATTAATGCTAAACAAAATAATAATAATATAATCTTTGCCGCACTTTATATTTCCGATTATGCAGAAGGAAAAATTGATGCACAAATTAATAAAAGAAAACGTCAAAATCAGGATATTATTATAAAAAATAATTCAAATGAAAATAATTGGAATAATAATGTTGAATTAAAATCTAAAAAATTACTTGAAAAATCTCTTGGAAAAACAGGTTGGGAAGAATCAAGATACTGTTTGATATTTCCTTATATGGCTCCTGACAACAATTCTGAATTCGCAGCTAACATAGCATTATTCCACAATCTCAACTATCGCAGAAATAATAATAAACTGGATTCAACATTATTTGCATTATCAAACATTAAAACCTTATATAAATCACCAAAAGAAATAGCAAACTTAACAGAAGACCTACTTGCCGAAAAGGATTAAATATCAAATTTCGCAAACATATTATCAATATTTTTCAGATAATCTTCTTTGTTAAAACATTCTTCAATTTCTTCTGTTGAAAGAATTTTTAGCACTTCATTATCAGATTCCAGATTTTTTCTGAAATCGCCGTTATTTTCAAATGCATCTAATGCATGTTTTTGGACAATTCTATATGCATCTTCTCTGGTTAAGCCTTTATCAACCATTTTTAGCAAAACTTTTTGAGAATAAACAATTCCGCCGAACAGATTTGTATTCTTTTCCATATTCTCTTCTTTTATAACCAGATTAGACAATACTTTATTCAAACGTGCCAGCATAAAATCAATTAACTCTAAAGAGTCCGGGAAAATGATACGCTCAGCCGAACTATGAGAAATATCTCTTTCATGCCATAGAGCAATATTTTCCATTGCCGCTATTGCATTTGCTCTGACAATTCGTGCTAATCCGCATAAATTTTCACATAAAACCGGATTCTTTTTGTGCGGCATAGCGGAAGAACCTTTTTGATTTTTAGAAAAACCTTCCTCAACCTCTCTCACTTCTGTTCTTTGAAGATGTCTGATTTCAACAGCAATTTGTTCTACAACTGATGCGATTAAAGAAAGGGTTTGAAGATAATCAGCATGAATATCTCTGGCTATAATTTGTGTTGAAATTCGTGCCGGTTTTAATTTCAAAATTTCACATGTTAATTTTTCTACCTCCATTGGAAGGTTACTGTATGTTCCGACAGGGCCAGAAATTTGACCGACTTTTATATTATCAACAGAATAACGGAACTTTCTGTATACTCTCTCAAATATATCAAGCCAGCTTAAAACTTTCACCCCAAATGTCATAACTTCGGCATGAATACCATGAGAGCGTCCGATACAAACCGTATGTTTATATTTAGCAGCCATATTGCGCATTGTATCTAACAATGTTCTGTATTTTTCATCTATTATTTGGGATGAATCTGCTATCTGCAGAGCAAAAGCGGTATCAATTACATCTGAACTTGTTAAACCCATATGTATATACTTGGCAAGTTCTTCTCCGACACTCTCATTTACATTTGTTAAAAATGCAATAACATCATGATGAACTTCTGCTTCAATTTCTTCAATTCTTTTTAAATTAAAAGAAGCAAAAGATTTTATCTTTAACAAATCTTCCTGAGGTATTTTTCCCAGCTTAGCGTAAGCCTCGCAAACGGCAAGCTCTACACGTAAATAATAACTAAATTTTGACTGCAAAGTCCATATTTCACTTATCTCAGGTAAAGAATATCTATCAATCATAAAAAACCTTTATATGTGCTTTTCAATATTATTAATAATTGAAGATTTAGGTATTAAGCCAGCCATTCTTTCTACGGCTTCTCCATTTTTAAACACAAGTAAAGATGGTAAACCGCTTACTGAAAACTTTTTCATAATTTCTAAATTTTCATCAGCATTAATTTTTACCAATTTGATTTTACCTTCAAATGATTGTTCTATATCATCCAAAACCGGGCTTAATTTTCTGCAAGGCCCGCACCAAGGCGCCCAAAAATCTGCAACAACGACTCCATCGGATTGTAAAACTTCTGTTTCTAAATTATCTACATTAACATCAATAGCCATAAAATGTCTCCTTAAACTAACGCAACCTTATTCAATAATAGCATATATATTTTTTTCATGCTATTATGTAAAAGAGTAAATTTTTATACTCATATTTTACGAGGAAAATTTAAAAAATGCCAAGGAAAAAAGTTGTTGAAATAGTATTAGATACTGAAACTACCGGTTTAGATTATACCAAAGAGAGAATTATTGAATTTGCAGCTGTCAGACTGGAAAACGGGAAAATAAAAAAAACTTATCAAACTTTAATTAATCCGGAACAGCATATTAGAAAATCAAGCATGGCAATACACGGAATTACGGAAGAAATGGTTGCTGATGCTCCTACCGAAAAAGAAGTCTTAGGGGACATTCTTGAGTTTATTGGAGATGCTCCAATAGTTGCTCACAATGCAATCTTTGATTATTCATTTATAAATGAAGCTTGTAAACGTGTATTTAAGAAAAAATTTGAAAACGAAAGAATAGATTCTCAGCAAATGTTTAAAGAAATTTGCCCGGATTTGGAATCGCACGGTCTTGCAGCTCTAACCGAAAAATTTCATGTTGAATTGGAAAATCATCATAGAGCAATGGCTGATGCAATTGGGTTGGCATTAGCTTATCCAAAATTAAAAAAATTATACCTCCAAAAATATGATTGGCAGACAAAACAACTTGAAAATATTGATTATTTATTTGAACGGTTCCTTCGAATACAACAAAGTGTTCAAACAATGCAGTCAGAACTGCAGGATTTAAAATCAATATTTAAACTTCATTTTGAACTCGGCGGTGAACCGATTACTGCAGAATCCGGCGAGACAATGGTTTATCAATCTAAACATTCTTTCGGTTATAAATTTTCTGAAATAAAAGATGTGCTGGAAGAATTAGGAGCATTGGATAAAGCAGTTAAACTCAATACAGGATTTATTGACAGGTTATGTAATGGATTGAGTTTGTCAGATGAAAATCGAAAAATAATTCGAGATGCCAGACATGAAATATCTGAAACAAGAAATTTGCAAGTTCTGAAAAGCGGACATTAGAAAAGGAGATATTATGAAGGGAAAAGCTTTTAAATTCGGAGATAATATTTCAACAGACCATATTGCGCCTGGAAGATTATTTCACTTGCGGTCAAATCTGCCGGAATTTGCAAAACATGTTCTTGAAGATGCAGATCCAAACTTCGCATCTGCAATGAATAAAGGTGATTTTGTAGTTGCAGGAAACAACTTTGGGTTAGGTTCATCAAGAGAACACGCTCCGCAAATTATCAAACTTGCCGGCGTTGGGGCGGTTCTTGCAAAATCGTTTGCAAGAATATTTTATCGTAATGCCATCAATATTGGTTTATTGGCAATAGAGTGTGATACTGATGGAATTGATGCAGGTGATAGTTTAGATTTAGATATTGAAAAAGGAATTATAAAAAACGAAACCAAAGGTACTATTACACAAATTGAGCCATTGCCTCCGGTTATGATAAAACTATTGAATGATGGCGGTTTAGTTGAACATATAAAGAAAAATGGGGATTTTAATTTATAATTTACTGGTTACCTTTATTCCCTTCATTAGCTGCATGCTCATCATAAATTACTTTATTTAATTCATGTACCATTTTAGAAAAGTCTATATTTTCATTAACATGGGATGTTTTTTTGTTTCGTTCCCAAATGTATGTATAAATAATATTACATACTTCTAAGAAAGTTTCTTTTGATAAATATTTGTTTTCATAATCTTCACAAAGTTCTAATAGATATGAGAATGTATCACGTCCATCATTAGAAATTATTTTGATAAACATATTGCGCATTTCAGTATCCATAAAATCTGCATTGTACATTTTTTTATAAATTTTTGCCGTTTTAGTAATACTGGCTAAAATAGCTTTGAAGTCCTGAAATTTTCTTACCATGTCAATATATTTAACAAAATAATCATATACAGAATTATCATCTGATATTATTCGATTAAATTTTGGAGATAAATACGCTTTGAAAAATGAAACAAAAATTTCTTCTTTATAACCAAAAAGAAAATATAGTTCATTAACAAATTCTGCACAGTTTAATTCTGCAAGATATGATTTAATTAACATTAATTGATTTAACGGTCTTAAACTTTTATTCAACGTACAGAATATTTCCCGTTCATCAGAATCATTCAAAAATACAATATTTACTTTTAGCCGTAAAAGAAGTTCATAAAACTGTTCAACATCAAAATCTAAATATTTGATATTTTCTCTGAATAAATTTAAGGTCCTGTATAATTCAGTTTGTTTTTCATTATAAGATATTGGTTCATTATTAATAATTTTATCGTATACTGTTTTTTCAAGTCCAAAAAGACGAATTTTTAGCATGGATAAAACTTTTAAACAATCTGTCTGAACAGGATGTTGCAGAAAAGCATCTTCCGGAGATAAATCTGCATAATAATCCGCAATTGCTTTGATTATTAGTATAAAAGATATAAGCCGGCGCTTCCCATCTACCAGCAGATAGTGATAATCGGCTAATCTTCTTACATATAAAATGCCTAAGTCTATATCAGAGTCACAATACTTGCCAGTTAGAATCATTTCAAACAAATCATCAGTATATTCAAAATTGCTTGAACAATTCAATACAGATATATTATGAGCTTTGCTCATTAAAAAATCTAATATTCCAGTATGTAACATATGACCTTAATCTGTTAAAATAAAACCGCCGCGTTCAGCATTTTTAAGCTTGTCGCCTTCAATTTTTGCACGTAAATTTTTAATATACTTATAAATGTAGTCTCTTGGTAAATTTAATAGTGCAGCCAAATCTTTAGCATAAACAGTTGTGTTTCTATGATTTAAGAAATAATCAAAGACAATTTGTTCTCTGTCTGTTAAATTTTTCTTTAAAACAATGTTAACTTCTTCTCTTAAATTATCGTTGGATTCTATTTCTTGTCGTTTAACAATTTTTTCAACAATTTCATTTTTAGATGAGGTGTTGGCAACTTGTTTAACTTCATTTATATTGTTATTTTCAACAGGTGCCTTAAAGGAGAATGGCGTATGTGATAGTTGTCTTTCTCTTTCAAATGCACGTTCTGCTATACTAGATAAGTTTTCAGTCCTTCTGTTCTTTAGAACTTCATTATTGGACGAAGTTGTTCCATTCATAACTTTATCAACAAGATCATTTGTTGGTCTTGAATCCGCAACAACTTTACCTAATCTTGCAGCAAATTCTTCTAGAGTGATTTTTTCTAAAGAACTTCTCCACTGCTTTATCTCTTCCTTACTTAAATACTCCGCCATTAGAATCTCCTATTTCTAATCCCATTTCTTTTGACAATTACTAATGTAACATAAATTTTTTTTATTGAACTAAAATATTTCAAGATGTAAATTTTTATTTGCAATCGTTTACAAAAAGAAGATATAATGAATGCGTGGAAAAATTTGAGCTTTTTAATAAATTTAATAGCCCTGTATTAGTTGTTAATAATGACATTGAGCTTGTCTATAAAAACAACTTATTTAATCGTTCTTTTCAAGATTTTAAAAATTTAAAAAAATTTTTACATAAAATAAATTATGAAATTTGTCCGCTTGATTCTGAAGATACAGAGGTTCATTCTCCAATTATACAAGCGGTCCGCTCAAAAGAAAGTTTTGTTGCACATATTTCATATCAATATAAGCAAAATGAATTTTCTTATTATGATATAAATACTGTTAAAAGAGGAAAGTATACTATTATATTTTTTACGGATGTTTCGGCTCAGGTTAAGTTAAATTTATTAGAAAATAGTTATAATTTTCTTGAAAATCAAATTAATAAATTAAAAAATGAAAATCAAGATTTACTGCATATTAAGCAAAAAGCGCAGGCGCAGGCTATAAAAATGGCTTTGATTAATAAAATTTCTAATATTATAAGAGAGTCGATAGATTTGCCTAGTATTATTAAGCCTACACTTAAAGAATTAGCTTTTATGTTCGGGGCTTTTAATGCATATTATGCAACAAACGAAAAAAAAACTTTTAAAATTATTCATTCTATAAAAAAAATAAATATAAATAATATTATTACATATGATAGTTTAGTATTAAAACAAATTAAAAATAATAAAATATCATATTCAAGATGTATAAAAGAGTATCAGGAGGCCGAACCGTATAAGGAATCTGTGCAGCGGATTATCGTTCCTATTTATCATACAAATGAACTTTTAGGTATTGTTGTTTTATTATCACGGCAAAAAAGAGAACTGGGAGAAGAAATTGATATTCTTGAGAGCATATCTTCTCAGCTTGGTACTGCAATTGTTCACGCAAAATTATATAAAAAGAATTTGGAAACAGTAAAAGAATTGAAAGCAACACTAAAAGAATTAAAAGATACACAAATTCAGTTGATTAATTCGGAAAAAATGGCTTCGCTGGGTCAGTTAATAGCAGGTGTTGCCCACGAAATTAATACCCCTGTTGCGTCAATAAAATCAAACAACGAAATATTTACAAAATTAATAAAAAAAGTAGATAATCCTCAGGTTGCAGAGATTTTATCAGATATCAACGTAACAGATAAAGAGGCAATACAAAGAATAAACCATCTTGTTATTTCACTTAAAAAATTTGTTCGCCTTGATGAGGCGGAATTACAAGAAGCAAATATTAACAAAGAGTTAGATTTAACTTTAGATTTAATAAGACACGAAACTAAAAAAAGAATACAAATTATAAAACATTATGGAGAAATACCTCTGATTAAATGTTATCCTAATATGCTAAATCAAGTATTTATGAATATACTAATCAATGCCTGTCAAGCAATTAAAGGTAATGGAATAATTACAATTACAACAAAATTTGAAGATAATAAATTAATAATATCTATCGAAGATACCGGATGCGGAATAAAAGATGTCGATAAGATATTTTTAGCAGGTTATACAACAAAAGGAGTTGGAGTCGGAACAGGATTGGGGTTAGCTATTTCTTCAAAAATTATTGCAAAGCACAATGGAAAAATAGAAGTTAAAAGTAAACTAAATAAGGGTAGTAAATTTATTATTACTATCCCTGGATAGTAATAATAATGTATAAAAATAAAAAATAAAATGTAGTCATAGTCGGCTTTTTAATGATTATGTTAAAAAAAGTTTATAAAAAAATATTATTTTATATACAAAATTATGAAGAAAAATAAAAGATATGTTATATTATTAGTACGCAGAAAATAAAGTGTAGGTTTTACCCTTTATCGAGTAACAATTTAATAACATTGTAAACAAAACTTAATAAACCAAAGAAAAAAAGCAATTATTTTAAACTCAAAATTTTTATATAAGAGTGTGAAGAAATTAAAGTTTATATGTCGGAGGTTATGTAATGACAATATCAGTTATCGGTAAGAAAAAACAAAGCAAAAAATCTTTTGACGAATTATTATCAGATTTAAAAACAAGTAGTTCTGAAAAAGTTAGATATAACGCCGCTAGAATTTTAGGTGAGTTAGGCGATTCTAAAGCTGTTGAACCATTAATTGATGTATTAAGAAACGATAAAAACGGCTCTGTTAGATTATATGCTGCAAGAGCTTTAGGAGAATTGGGTGATACAAAAGCAACTGAATTCTTAATTGAATCATTACGTGAAGACCGTAACGTAGACGTAAGAGTTCGTGCTGCTCGTGCTTTAGGACGTTTAGGCGGCAAGATTGTTGTTGAACCTTTAGTTGAAGCATTAAATGATGAAAATCCTCAAGTTTGTATTACAGCTACAGATGCTTTAATTGAAATCGGCGATGTTGCAACAGATGCTTTAATTGGTTCATTAAATCACGAAAAAGTTAACGTTCGTTGTGATGCTACAAGAGCATTAGGCGAAATCGGAGATAAAAAGGCTGTTGATCATATTATTAATATGCTTTATGATGAATGGGTTAATGTTAGAATTTATGCAGTAACTTCTTTAGGTAAATTAAATGATACAAAAGCTGTTCCTGCATTGATTGAAGTAATGAAAAACCGTTCTGAAAATGAATTAGTTAGAGCAGGTGCTGCTGCAGCTCTTGGGGTTCTTAGAGATCAAAGAGCATTACTTCCTCTAAGAGAATTGATAATGGAAGCTGAAGAACTTGGCGAACTTGAAGATACTGCACTTAAATCTTTCAAAAAGATTATGGCTGCAAACTGGCAGTCTATTCCGGGTGCTTCTGTTCAAAAGAAAGCAACTGCTTCAGTTTAGTACAATTTTGTAGAAATAAAAATAGGATAACTAAAAAGTTATCCTATTTTTTTTATTTTTAATTGCTTAAAATTTCTTAAGGTGTGCATATGCGGCATCCATAGCTTTTTTACCCATTTTACCAAAATCTATCGTATACATTGTACTATCGCCAATTTGTGCAACATCCATAATATGTCCGACACCGAGTTTTTCATGGAAAACTCGTTCGCCGACATTAAAGAAATAATCAATTTGTGCTTGTTTTTCTTCTCGTTCTTTATCTATTTGTGCCTGCATTGCTTCTTGTTTACGTTTTTCTTCAAGCATTCTTTTAATAGAATTGTTTTCAAAGAATTTTTTTGCACTTTCTTCTGCTCTCTGTGCCGCACGTTCTTTATTCTTTTGACTTTTTACAAGAATTGTTCTTTGAGGTGTGCGTTTCGGATGGTTGCTTAAACCATTGATACCTTTAGGTGCAACAAAATCAGAACCAAAGCCTGTTCCGGATTTTCTTTGAGGATTTCCTAACGATTGCACTCCTTTTGGTGCAACAAAACCTGTTCCGAAACTCCCGGATGGGATAGATGTTGATTTTGGAATCGAAGAAGTTGTATTAGAGCGAAGTTTATTAACTGCACTTCTAAATGTTCTTTCTGATGAATATTCTCCGTTTGAAGAGAAGGAATCCAAGAGTTGAGGCGGTATTTCTTCAATAAAGCGGCTTGGATTATAGTATTTGTATTCACCCCACATTTGTCTGCGTTTTGCAGATGTTATATATAATTTTTCTTCCGCACGGGTAACACCGACATACATCAAACGGCGTTCTTCTTCTAATTCAGACATAGAATTGAACGTTCTGGAATGCGGGAATATTCCTTCTTCTAACCCTGCCAGAAATACTGTCGGAAATTCCAGGCCTTTTGCAGAATGAAGTGTCATCAAGGTAACATTGTTACTGATTTCTTCCATCCCGTCGATATCAGAAACAAGTGCAACTTGTGCAAGAAATTCGCCGAGTCTGTTATTTTCATCTTCCGGTTCAAACTCACTTGCAACGTTTACAAGTTCCTGTAAGTTTTCTATTCTTGCAAGTTCTTCTTCAGAACCGTCTTCCTGCAACTCTCTTATATACCCGCTTTTTTCTATTACAAGTCCAATGAATTCGTGCAGCGGATAATTATTCACAACAGCTTTGAAATTTCCGATTAATTTTCCAAATTCAATAAGTTTTGAGCGGGTTTTTGGAGTTATTGCGCTACAGTCTTCTATTCTTTCAACTGCTTCAAAAAGACTAATATCATTACTGTCTGCAAATTCTTGCAAATGTTTGAGGGTCGTTTCTCCGATAGAGCGTTTAGGAACATTTACTATACGTCTGAAACTTTGTGAATCATTCGGGTTGTAAATGAGTTTTAAATATGCAATTGCATCTTTAATTTCTTTTCTATCGTAGAATTTTAAACCTCCGTATATTTTGTATGGAATTCCTGCTGCAATACACGCTTCTTCTAACGCACGGGATTGAGCATTTGTTCGATATAAAATTGCAAACTGATTATAATTTGCGGAAGTTCTTTTGATGGTTGAGGTTATAAAATTAGCCTCATCCGCTTCATCATCTGCTTCGTAATATGTGATTTTTTCTCCATCGCCTTTGTTTGAATAAAGAACTTTGTCAACACGTTCTTCATTGTTTTCGATGATTGCGTTTGCGGCTTTTAATATGCAAGCTGTTGAACGATAGTTTTGTTCAAGTTTTATTAGTTTACACTTTTTAAAATCATTTTGGAAATTCAGAATAATTTTAAAATCGGCACCACGCCAGCTGTAAATTGATTGGTCTACATCTCCAACAACACACAAAGAGCGTGATTCAGGAATACTTTCTTCCGGCTGGTAATTTGTATATAACGCTCTTATTAAATTATATTGCGCCTGGTTCGTGTCTTGAAACTCATCTACAAGAATGTGTTCAAATTTTGAATAGTATTTTTGTCTGACTTCCGGATTTTGTTCAAGTAATTTTACACAGAGCATCAGCATATCATCAAAATCTATTGCATTATTGTTGTTGAGAGTATTTTCATATTCTTCAAAAACCTGAGCAATTCTTTGGGATTTAAAATCTCTGGCAAACGTTGCAAAAGAATATGCATCCTGCATTTTATTTTTTGCATTGGAAATAACTGCTTTGACAAGTTTAGGCTGGTATGTTTTGTCATCAAGGTTTAATTTTTTTATTGCCTGTTTTATTACCGCAATAGAATCTTGTTCATCATATATTGTGAAATTCTTATCTAGGGATTTACCTGATTGAAATGCGTATTTATCAATGTCTTGTCTTAAAATTCGACCGCATATGCTATGGAAAGTTCCAACCCACATATACCTTACAACATCTTCTCCTAATATTGCAGAAAGACGTTCTTTCATTTCTTTTGCTGCTTTGTTTGTAAATGTAACAGCCAGAATATTATGTGCTCTAGCACCATTTTTAATCATATAAGCAATACGAGAAGTTAAAACCTTTGTTTTACCGCTGCCTGCACCGGCCAGTATTAACAAAGCCCCTTTGGTTGTTTTAACAGACTCAACCTGCTGTTCATTTAGATTCTCTAATAAATTTTCCATCCCCTATTTCCAAAATCAAAGTTTTATGATATTATTACCATACACGAAAAGAATGTACATTGCAATTAGAAGGTGGAAAGAATGTCAGATATTATGAATTTAGCAGATAATAACAATGAAAATCAAGCAGCATCTATTATGGTTCCAATTGACGATAAATTAGATGCCGGGGATTCATCTCCTGATACCGTTGATGAATTATCAATGGAATTGGCAACTATTAAGCAACCTGCTAAACGTATTGCAATTATCGGTTCTAGAAACCTTGCTATTACTCACCAGCAAATGATTGAAACGCTAACTACTGCTCTTGTAGGGCAGGGGAATACAATTATTACATCCGGCGGTTCTTATGGGACAAATGCTGCAGCTATTAGAGGTGCTATGAAGGCAAATCCGCAAAAATTAAAAGTTATTTTGCCGCAGACCATTGGTCAGCAGCCTAGTGATGTACAAGACCAACTAATTGGTGTCCCTAATATTGTTGAACATGCTGATAGAGCAATGATGACACTTGCTGATGCATCAAGAGTTTGCAACAGAGAGATTATTGATGATTGTAATCAGTTAATCTGTTTCTTGTCACATACAAGTAAGACCTTACATACTGCTGTTGAATATGCAGAAGAAGGTCACAAAGTTGTTACAGTATTTTACTTAGATTAATTGACTATGGATTTGATTAAAAATTTGACAGGAAAAGACCCGAAAGGTTATGAACCTGTTGCAGAACGTATCATTAATACATCTGATGTTGAATTATTCTCTGAACTTGTTTCGAGAGATGATTTCTTATTTGATTTTGTAAAACAGAATGTTGCTCAAAGACTTGCAAAAGCTTGTAATAAATCAAACTATAAAAATCTTTATCAATTTTTAAAAGTTTATTCTCCGTATTATGATGATTTTATCTCATCGACGTTAGCACAATATGCAGATGAAACAGATGTTCAAAAAATGCTTGATTTATTAAAATACGGTGAAGAGCCGGAAAAAACTTATGCTGCAAGTTTCTTTTCTTATATAAAAAATGAATCTGCGCTTGAAGATTTAAGACACAATGCATATTCTCAAAATCCTGATTTAGCTGTAAATTGTGCCAGAGCGCTTTCAAAATTAAATGATAAACAATCTTATAATCAAGCAATTGAAAAACTAAAATCAAAAGACAGTTTTGAACAATATGCAGCTGTAAAATTTCTGGTTAATTATCAAGATGTTAGTGCTGTTAAAAGTTTATTTGATGCAATGAAAAATTCAGGCATGGCTGAAAATATTGCAGGCGAAATTCCATATCTTTCGTCTTTAGCGTCTATGCTGAATACAGAATTAAATGATGATGCTATACTTGCATTTTGTTATATTTTAAATGGCCTTGTTGAGTTAATACCGGTATCTCAAATTATTGATTATGAATTCTATGGATTTATTGACTCATTAATGAAAGCATCTCCATCAGGCCCAATTGCAACTGCATTAATACTGGCAAAAGAAAAATTTAATCTTTTTGTTGAAAATGAAGAATATTTGTTTGATGAAGATAAAAATACAAAAAATGAAGTTAATGATATAAATATTCTTTTAAATACAATTAATGTGAATAAATATACTTCATTTCTTTATGAAGAACTTTATGAAGAAAGTGATTTTATATTCTTTGTAATGGATTTGATAAAGGATTCTGATAGTATTGCATCTCTTTTAAGTGGAGATAATCAGACGGTTATTTTAAAAGCAATGAGTATTTTAAAATCTATGGACAAGTTGACTGACGAATATAAGCAGCAGGGACTTAATAATATAACGGATGAAAATATTCGTGCTGTTGCAGTTGCATTGTAGTACTTATATTCCCATTTCAACTTCTAGTTCATTTATATTGTTTTTTATTTTAATAATTTCATTTAGTATAATACGTGAAAGATTGTTAGTATCAGCCTTTTTAAGATTTTCGCCATCTTGAATTATTTCAAGTAGGATTCTTGATAAACTCTCTACTATATTTAATTGTGCACTTATATTTATAAGTTTTTCTTCCATTTTTCTCCCTCAAGTTTTAAATATTTGAACACATTAATGATAGCATAGGAAATTAAAAAAGTAAATACTATTTAATATATTTTCTAGTAATTATTTTCTTTTCCATATTAATCCATAAGGATTAATAATGGATTCTTGTACAAAACCGTTCTTTTTATAGAATTTTTTTGCTTCAGGAACAGTTAATAAAATCATTGGTTTATCAGAAAATATAGATTTCAGGGAGTTTAATATTGCGGAGCCTATCTGTTTATATTCAGGTATAACTTTTGTTTCTTCTTTCGGTTTAAATATTATGTCAAGGCATTTATCAATAACTGTTTTTTTCTTATGTGATGTTATGTATTTAGGATTGACTTGCAAATATTCAAGAGAATTTGTTTCAGATAGTTTATCTATTTCAGCCATTCCCAGAATAGTATCAGGATTAAGTTTATCAAATGAATTTTTTTGTGAAGTTAAAATATAAAAATGACGATTTCCCGGCTTTTCGAGTTTTGAATCTCCACTTGCTGCTGAATAAATTGGGGATGAAAAAGCTGTTTCTCCCCACTCTATTGCGGTCGATTTAAGTGCATCTAAGTCTTGCTGGTTGTTTAAATCTACTTTTACAAAAGACGCATCAAATGGTCTGTATTCAGAATTTTGATACTTTTGTACTCTTGCGGAGTTTAAATAGTTGGCTTTAAAATTTATAGATGTCATATTTAAACAAAACATATAAAAATATTTTTTGCTACCCGTTCCAGATTAAGTCCAGATTATCAAATGAAGATTTGTCTTTTACAAACTGGTGTTTTTGATAAAATGTCTTAGCATCTGCAACGGAATGAAGTTTTATAGGTTTATCAGGATATAAATTTTTTAGAGATTTAATTATCGCAGAACCAATTTTTTTAAATAATGGGCGTCCAAATTGGCAGGCAACATAGTCCGGCTGTACTTGTAAAAATTCTATTTTATTAGTGTTATCCTTCTTTTCGTGAAATTCTACCAGACCTAAAATATTATTAGGTTTTAATGTCTCAAAATTATCTTTTTGCGTGGTAAGAGCGTAAACATGATTTTTATATTCGGAATTTTTTGGTTTGCAAGAATTTATGTATATGTCTTCTGCAAAACATTCGCCCCAATTGCTTGAAGTTTCCTTTAGCGAAAATATATCTTTTTTGTTGTTTAGATTTAATTCTGCAAGCGAGACTTCAAATGGCTTATATTTTTCTCCTTCTAATTTTTTTATTTTTATTGAATTTATATAATTTGCTGTAAAATTTATTTGGTTCATATTTTTATTAAAAACCATAAAGAAAAATTTTGCTAATATTATGTATTTCAATATTACAAATTAATTATCTGACCGGGGAATAGTATTTATAATTTAATGAATTTATTATATCAATATGACAACAATAATTGGTGTAAAATTATCTAATAGAATGGAAAATTCAAACGAGTTTCAGAATATAATTTCAAAATTCGGCTGTTCTATAAAAACCAGAATTGGTTTACATTCAACCTGCAGTTATGTTTGTGCAAACTGGGGGATTATTTTGCTTGAAATAGTTGATGATTCCATTACATCTGAACTTTCCCGGGATTTATCCCGATTAGACGGAGTCAGAGTCCAGTCTATGAATTTATAATAAATACTGGTATTAATTTTTATAATCGGCTATAATAAAAAAGTTATAGGCTGAGAGGTGTGACGTGAAAAATATTAGAGAAATAAAAGATTATCAGATTATATTATTAGGTTTAATAATAGCATTAGGTGCAATATTATCGACATTTATATTTTCACATGCAGTTGTTGCATATCAAAAGTTGCAGAATCATACAATTACAGTTACAGGTTCTGCATCTAAAGATATCATATCTGATGTTGCAGTCTGGAAAGGTTATTATTCTGTCAGATGCAAGGATTTAAAATCCGGATATTCTCAAATAGAATCTAATAAAAAAGTTGTTAAAGAGTATTTAATTTCCTGCGGAATGAAAGAAGAAGATATTAAGTTTGCTCCTGTATCTTCATTCCCTTTATATAAAAAATTGTCAAACGGCTATGAATCAAATGATATAGATGGATATAATATTTCTCAAAATGTGGAAGTTTCATCTTCTAACGTTGAGGCGATAACTAATATGTCCCAAAATGCCGGCAGCTTAATAAATAAAAATGTTGTCCTATCATCTAATGCTGTTGAATATTATGTTTCAAACCTTGATAATTTGAAAGTTGAAATGCTCGCTTTAGCAACTAAGGATGCAAAACAAAGAGCAAAAAGCATGGTTGAAAGTACCGGCGGTCATATTGGTGCTATGACATCTGCTAAAATGGGTGTATTTCAAATAGTTGCAAAAAATTCTACAGATGTATCAGACTACGGTATTTATAATACGAGTGCTAAAGATAAAAAGATTAACGCTGTAGTGAATGTTACATTCACAATAAAATAGGTAATAATAGTATGAAAAAAATATTGATATTATTTGGTATACTAATTGCTTGTCCGGCTTTTGCTGATTATAATTCTCAAATGCAGTTATTCCAGCAGCAACGACAGCGCTATTATGATAGACAGCAGGCTTATCAAAATAAAGTTATGCAAAACAGGCAGCAGCAGTTTGAACAGCAGGAAGAAATCAGAAGACGGAATATGGGACTGTTCGAAAGTGAAAAATTAAGACATTTTGGTTATACAGGTGTCTATTATTATGATTATTAATAATCCCGATTCCGGCAGTTTTGTTTGACAAAGAAAAATTTTCTTGCTACATTGGTAGAAAATTCTACTCGTATATATTTCTACTAATGGGAGGAAAGATGAAGTTTGTAGAACATTTTATTGATTCATTAGGTTATGAAATAGAACTCATATCAAGGGTGAGTCACGAAGTATTTAAAAGATGGTTTGAAAAAAATAATATCGGAATTACTACAGATGAGTTTGTAATTCTTGATATGATTGACTGCAATAAAAATCTTTCTCAGATAGAACTTGCAAATGCAACTTTAAAAGGAAAGGCTCACACCGGTAAATTTCTTGATTCTTTAGAAGAAAAAGGTTTGATTACAAGATTATACGATACAAAAAATTCAAGAATGGTTAAAATTCCTGTTATGACAGATTTAGGTAAGAAAACTTATAATGAAATAAGAATAAAACTTGACAAATTTGCAGAGAAAATTGATGAAAAATTTTCGAAAGAAAAAATGCTTGAATTAAAAGAAGAATTGAAGAAATTAAGAAAAGTTTTGACAGAAGAAGAAAATATTTCGTTTAATTAATAAGGATTATAAATAATGAGTGAAGAAGCAGTTATAACGTCAGAAGAATGGAAACCGAGTAAAAACCCTTGGTTGATTGCAGCACCTTTGATGATTGCTGTATTTATGTATGCGTTGGATGAAACTATTTCTAACGTTGCATTACCATATATGGCAGGAAGTTTCTCAGTCAGTCACACGGAATCTACCTGGGTTATTACAAGTTACCTTATTGCTAGCGGTATTATTATTACAACCAGTGACTTCTTTTGCAAGTTAATGGGAAGAAATAATTACTTTATGTTCAGTTTACTTCTTTTCACTGTTGCTTCATTTCTATGCGGTATATCAAATTCTATCGGAATGATGATTATATCCCGATTTTTACAAGGTCTCGGCGGTGGCGGGATTCTGCCTTTGACCCAGGCTATTATGCTTGAAAGTTTTCCTCTGAAACAACGTGCACAAGCTATGGCCTTATTTGGTTTAGGTGTAATTGTTGCGCCGATTGTAGGGCCTGCATTAGGCGGCTGGATTACAGAAAATTGGTCCTGGCCGTTCATTTATTTTATTAATATACCTTTCGGGATATTTGTATTATCAATAGCTCCGAGCCTTTTGGAAGAACCTCCTTACGCCAGAAAACAAAAAAATGTTACGATGGATTATATAGGATTCTTTTTCTTAACTATATGGCTTGTAGCTTTTCAAGTATTCCTAGATAAAGGAAACGATGCAGATTGGTTTGGTGCAACATGGATCTGCTGGACTTTCGGGATTTCAATGACTGCATTCTTATTATTTATAATTTCACAGGTAGTTAATAAGAAAAATGCGCTTGTCGATTTAGAAATTTTGAAAGACAAAAACTATTTATTCGGAACAATTATTCAGGTTTTCCTTATGGGAGCAATGATGGGATCAGCTGCAATGCTGCCTTCAATGTTGCAACAGATGATGGGTTATACATCATTCCTGAGCGGTTTATCAATGGTTCCCCGGGGGGCAGGATGTCTTGTTGCAACTATTATCAATGCAACTATAACACCTATCGTTGGAGAAAAACCTATTGTTGTAGTAGGTTTACTGATTCTTGGAGCAGGAAGTTTAGCATTCGGAGAAATTAACCTGCAAATTGCTCTTGCAAATATTGCACTGCCAAACTTCTTGTTCGGTATGGGGATGGTAATGGCTCTGGTTCCTTTAATTAACCTCTCTTGTTGTACTCTGCGTAATGAACAATTGACAAATGCCAGCGGGGTACAAAACCTGTTTAAAAATATAGGTGCCGCAATCGGGACATCTATTGTTACAACCTGCGTTTCAAGATTTTCACAAATTCACCAGTATATGCTTGTCGGAAAACTCAGAGATACTAATTCTGTATTTGTTGAAAGAATACAAGCAATGACCGGTTCATTTTCAGGAATGACAGATCATGCAACCGCAACATATATGGCAATGACTCAAACTTATCAACAACTTGTACAACAATCTCATTTGTGGGCATATATTGATACCTTCAGATGGTTTGCTGTTGCATCGTTTGCTATTTTACCATTAATGTTTTTAGTTCGTTCACCTAAAGCACTTATGAAAAAAATAGAAGCAAATCATATAAATATTGATTAAACAAGTTCAAAGTTAACTGTATGAATATCAAATACTACAGGAATATTTTGGGTAATGTATTTATCTAATGCAGATTTTAATTCGTCGACCGTTCTGATTGTTACACCTTTAATTCCATAAGCAGATGCAATTTGTACAAAGTCAGGATTAATCATATCAGATTGATAAATTCTTCCGCCGTAGTAGTGTTTTTGTGCCTGTTTTACAAGCCCCAGTGATGAATTATTCATAATAAGAATTTTGACAGGAATTTTGTATTCAAGACAAGTTCCTAATTCCTGCATATTCATCTGAAAAGAGCCGTCACCGGTTATATTTAGTATCAGAGAATCAGGTTTTGCTATATATGCGCCGATTGCTGCAGGAAATCCAAATCCCATAGCTCCCAAACCGCCTGATGTCAAAAAATTATACGGAGTTTTGGATTCAAAAATTTTACTTGCGAGAATTTGATGCTGGCCGACATCTGTTGTTACAATCGGGTTATATTTTTGAGTATATTCGTGAATTATACTTAAAACATTTTCTGTTACAAGTCTGTTATCAACGGATGATATTACACTTAAATTCTCATTTGAATATATGTTTTTTAAGTGTTCAATTTTATCTATCCAGTCAAATTTAATATGAAACATTATATTTTGAGATTTGATATACAGAAGTAACTGTTGAAGTATTACTTTTAAATCTCCTATTATTTCTTGTGTTATTTCAATATTCGGAGATGTATTATTTTCAAGATTTATGTTAATAATCTTTGTATTTTTAAAAAGCTTATCAGAACCGCCGGTTATTCTGCTATCTAATCGAGAGCCTAATACGAGCAGCAAATCTGATTCTTCAATAATTGAATTTGCAAGATTAGAACCGTTTACGCCAATCATTCCGAGTGATAAATCTTCTACGATACCTTTTCCCATAAGTGTATGAATAACCGGCATGTTTGAAATATGTACCAATTCACGTATTAATGATGAAGATTCATAGCTGCCGCCTCCTACTAAAATAGCGGGTTTCTTTGAATGTTTTATAGAATCAAGTATTCTTATAATATTTGATTGATTTGTTTCTACATTGAGTTTGGGAACAAAAGTTTTTTCTATTGTTTTTGATTCAAATTCTTTAATTAAAATACTTTTTGGTACAGATATAACAACCGGGCCTTTAGGAGCTGTTTGTGCTGTTTTGAATGCATCTTTTAAAACCGGCAGAATATCGGATGATGAATTAATTAAGTAATTATTTTTTGTGCAGGATTTTGTAATAGATATCATATCTGCTTCTTGAAAATTATTACAGCCTAATTCTTCGCATTGACCAGCAATAATAACAAGAGGAGATTTATCGGAATACGCATTTACAATACCTGTCAGAGTGTTGGTTGCGCCGGGGCCTGAGGTTACTAATACAACTCCCGGTTTTCTGCTTACCCTCGCATATCCTTCTGCCATATGCACTGCAGCCTGTTCATGCCGGCAAAGATAGTGGGTAATTTTATTTTGTTTGCCGAGTTCATCGTATATCGGAAGAACAGCAGCACCGGGATAGCCAAAGATTTTATCAACTCCTTCAGATATAAGAAAGTCGATGAATAATTTTGCCCCGCTGATTAGTTTTGTTTTTGTGTCTGATACCATACCAGTTGATTGTATCTCAAATAAGATTAAATAGCTACTAACTGAACAATTTAAACGTTCTGTCAACATTATCTTTTGCAACAGTTTGTAATGTATCTATTTCGGTTTTAATTGCGTTTCTTTCTTGTTCAAGTGCTGCTAAGTCTGTATCATATTTTTTATCTTTAGCATCAATTTTTCTCATATCAGCTTCGTATTTTGCTTCCGCTTTTTTCAGTGCTGTTTCATCAGATATTTCTTGTAAACTTGTATTTGTCGCAACATTCGTATCATACCATTCACCTTGATAGTCAACTGCTTTAATATATACAAAACCTCCGTTTATCATATTGGACAGCCAGTTAGTGCTGTTTAACATATCATCAGAGACAGTTGTATATCCGCCGGCTTCTATTATTGCATTATATAGTCTGATATAATAGTTATATTTTGCTAAATCAGTTTGAGGATCACCGGCGTAAACATTAACTACTGAAGAAGAATTTGATATTCCTCCATTAGTATATATATATCCGGTATTATATTCAGAACTGCCAAATACAGCTATATTATTGAAATATTTGAAAAACTCACTCATAGGGATTTTTAATACATCCTTATCATCCCACGGATTTATTAATTCTACGTAATCAGATGTGGCATTTTTAACGGTATAAGCATGGTTATTAACAATACCTTCTGCGGTATTTGAAGTACTGCTGGTTGAAACAAGTACATTATTAATTTTGCCGGATTTGTAAGCATTCCATATTTCATTAAATTTTGTTGATGAATTGCCATAAACTCCCATTTTACTGTTCCCAAGTACATATTCTGATAGTTTGTTCCAGGTACAGTTTGATAAATCTCCATCTCCATTTTGTTTCATTAATTGGTTGAGAGCATATTCAGAAACTCTTAAATCTAAATCTCCTTGAGCATAACCGGCAGCGTCTATATCTGCTTGTTTTACAGTTATTTTATTATTCCCGCCAGTATAATTTTTGAAAGTTACGGTATAAGAGTCTCCAGATTGTGTTATTGAAAAATATGGTGCAGTGCTCTTATTATTAAGCGTTAAACTGTTTATCAAAGATAAGTATCGGCAATCTCCAAGACTTCCTTGAGTTGCCCAGCCGTCTTTCCCGTCAATAGAACCTCCTGTTTTGGAAAACGTTTCTTCGACTCCGGTTATTGATGTCGGAACTCCGGCAACACGCATATATGAATCAGTTCCGGAACCTCCGTCAATTATATTGTTATACCCGTAGGATGAAATATAATCATTTCCGGCACCGGTATTAATTGTATTATTTGAACTTCTGGTAAAATAATTGCCTGTAAAACCTAATACGACACCTAGCCTGACAATATCATTGCCGCCGTTAGTATTTAAGGTATTATTACTTCCCAAAAGAATAATATCATCATTTTGAGCACTACTTGTGGAGGCATCTATTTTTAAACCGTCACCTTTAATAACTAATCTTCCGTTTTGTAAAAATTCAAAAGATGCATTTGTATCAGCTGCTGAAGAAATTGTGTATGTATAATTGTTTCCTCCTAAAGGATTTGTTAATGTTAGTGTAATAGGTGTTGTACCAATCTTAGCATTGGTCTTTTGACCTCTGTTTAGTGAAATATTACCATTTTTATCAGGATCAACAGGTTTTAAATCTCCTGTTGTAGTAATTGCTCCGTCAGGAATCGTGTTAAGTCCGGATAATTTTAAAGCGAAATCTTCTCCGGAAGCTGTATTATCAAATGTATCAGCAATATTTTGAGGAACATATATAAAACCGGAATCTGTATCAGCTAAAGCGTATTGTCCGGCTCCTGTATTATTAAACATGCAAAGAGAGTTAAAAGTAGCATCAAGAAATTCGGCAGAGCCATCTGCTCCGATTGTTTTATACTGGATTTTTGTCATATTAAGCGCATTCTCATATTCCCGATAAACATGAGTCGATTCATTAGCCATTTGAAGTTTTTGTGCTTCAAGCTTTTGAGCTTTATACTCTATGTCATGCATCCTGCTTGTTAAGGATAGCAATCGTGCTTGAGATGACGATAATCCCATTAAAAATTCCCATTTCAGTACTGATACATTTAAGTGATACGGTGTAAACGATGTATTTCTTTAGTTAATTTTCCAATTTTGTTACAGATGTTAATCATTTGATTTATTATATTGTTAAATTTTCTTAACAAATGAAAAAATAAAAGGCAATTTTTGTTTAAATATATACTTTATATATACATAAGAAATAAATAATTAGGATTTTAAAGGAGAATATAAAATGGGGTTCGATATCAACGGATTTAAAAATGCTTTTTTGTCTGAAATGAGACGTGCAGCAAATTTAGAAACACAAAATAACAAAATTGATACTCAGTCAGAAGTTAATGAAGCAAAGAATATTCAATCAACATTTAAATCTGAATTAGCAAGTGTATCAGATCCTATTGGCGACAGCTTTGTAAAGAAAACTGATGCTAAAAATAATGTACAAAATGAAGTGTCAATTGAAGAATTAACGGCTTTGTTAGATGATCCGGATTTAAATATATCAAGAGTTAATCAGTTAATTGCAGAAAAACCTGTAAAAACTTTAGGAAACTTAGGTAAGGTTGGAAGTATAAAACAACCAAAAGAACTTGAAGAAATGGCTGAAATCTCTGATGCAGATACAGATGGTGTTAAATTCTACACAGACAAAACTATTGCTGAAGGCCGTGATATTGATATTGCAAGAAATACTGAAGCATCAGAAGATGGCATTGAAGGGCTTGGGAGTCCTAAATTATTCGATGCATTTATGGAAGTATTGTTCGCAGCGTAAACGCTGCTCCTTGCGGGAAATTAGGGAAAAGATAGTAAGATTACGAAGTGCGGCGCTTAAGCCGCACTTTTTTTAGAAATTATATATTAAAAGAACGTTACACTCTTTACAAGTTTTTTTGTAGATTGTATGATTATATTAAGAATTAATGTAGATTGGAGCAGTTTTGGCAGATAAGTATAAGATACAAGGCGGTACTCAATTAAAGGGTGAAGTTAATATTGGCGGTGCAAAAAATGCTGTCTTAAAATTGATGGCATCAGCGGTGCTTGCAAAAGGTGAATCAAAAATTTATAATGTTCCGGATTTAACTGATGTCGGTATTATGCTGGAAGTTATAAACGGACTTGGTGTTAAAACTTCTCATGATAAAACTGAAAAATCTGTAACAATTGATGCAACCAATATAACATCTGTTACTGCAAAATATGAGTATGTCAGCAAAATGAGAGCTTCATTTATAATCTTGGGTGCTCTTGTTTCCCGCTGTAAAGAGGCCATTGTTGCATTACCGGGAGGATGTGCAATCGGTGAAAGAAGAGTCGATTTTCATATTAAAGGTTTAGAGGCTCTTGGTGCAAAAATAAAAATAGAAAACGGTTATGTACATGCTAAAGCTCCAAGACTTGTCGGAACTGATATTTATCTAGATATTCCGTCAGTTGGAGCAACAGAAAATTTAATGCTTGCGGCAATATTGGCAGAAGGTTCTACAAGAATTCAAAACGCTGCACAGGAACCGGAAATTATTGATTTAGCAAACTTTTTAAATACAATGGGGGCTGATGTCAATGGCGCCGGTACATCTGAAATTGTTATTAACGGAGTAAAACAATCAGATTTACACCCGATTGAATATACGACTATTCCGGACAGAATTGAAGCAGGAACATTTATGAGTGCAGTTGTTGCATCTAAAGGTAAAGCAATAATAAGAAATGTATTTCCTGCACACCTGACATTTTTTACAGACAAATTAATCAAAATGGGTGCAAGTATAAAACTTATTGAACCGACTGCAATTGAAGTTTCCTGTAAAAACAGATTAAACTCAATAAACTTTGTAACACAGCCGTATCCGGGATTTCCAACTGACTTACAATCTATGGCAATGGCATTATTGACAACTGCAAACGGGGTAGGTATTATTACGGAAAGTTTGTATGAAAACAGGTTTATGCAGGTTCCTCACCTTTTGAGAATGGGTGCTGATATTCATCAAGATAGAAATCATGCAATTATAAAAGGTGTAAAAAAACTTACAGGAGCAACCGTTTCTGCAAGTGATTTGAGAGCCGGTGCATCATTAGTTGTAGCAGCTATTATGGCTGATGGAACATCTATTGTTGAAAATTTACATCATATAGACAGAGGTTACGAAAACTTTGATAAAAAATTGGCAGCATTAGGTGCTAATATTATCAGATATAATGACGAAACCGAAAATGTGAAAGGGTTAAAGAATGAGTCCCGTGTATAAAAGATGGTACGATCATGACCCTAAGTTATTAGAGGTTATAGAGCTTTTAAAAAATTATCAAGATGAATTAATGGAGCAAGCTGAATTATTTCTTGCAAAATTGGAAGAACAAGTATCTAAAGAGGCGATTGACAGGTTTTATGAACTGGTCAAACCTATTAACGGATGCCGCTGGTACGATAAAAATCCTACAATTTCAAAAACTGTTGAAATCTTGAGAGTTGTACCGCCGGATGTTCAAAAAGCTTGTGCTGAACGTTTTATATCTACTCTAAAGAAAATGGGTATTGATTACGAAAGCCAAAATCAAGAATAATGAATATTGATTTTTCTGAATTCAATAGTAATGTAAAACACTCAAAATCTTTTGTTGTAACCGGATTAACAACTTTTTTGAGACTTTTGCTTGTGAGTGAAACGGCTCAAAAGCTAGAGAAAAAAGTTCTATTCATAACATCAACCGAACAGGCTGCATTGAAATACCAGAGTGATTTAAAGTCTTTTTTTGAACTGCGCTCTGAAATTTTTCCTTACCAGAATTCATCTATGTATGAAACAGTTCCTTTGAATGTGTATGATTATTCCTCTCAGGTTAATCTTTTGATGAATCCTGCAAATGTTATGATTGTGCCGATTAAAGCTTTGTTAGAAAAATTCCCGTCAAAAAGTTTTTTCAAAAAAAACAGTTTTACCTTAAAAATCGGGGATGAGATTACTCAAAAAGATTTGCTCAATAAATTGATGAATCTTGGTTATAAACGTTCAACTATGGTGAGTGATATCTCAGAATTTAGTATCAGAGGCGATATCGCAGATATTTATACTCTAAAAGAAAATCCTGTAAGAATAGAGTTTTGGGGGGATGAAATTGTTGATATCAGGTATTTTGATAGAGAAACTCAAAAATCCATAGAAAAAATTAAAAGCATAGATATCATGCCTGTTTATAAGTTTATCCTTCCCGATAATCCGCCAAAAGATTTTCCTAAAGAACTTGCCGATAAATTTACTGAAGAAAGATATTTTGAAGGGGTTGAAGTTTATCAGAGTTATTTTAATAATGATTTAGAAAACATTCTTGATTATTTTGACGATTATATTCTTGTATTTGATGAAAAATCAGAAATTACAGCAAAGTATCAGTTTATAGAGGACGGATATGAAAAACAGATTGATGAAAATATAAAAACAGAACTTATTTATCCGTTGAGAGATATAAATCATGTACCGTATAATAATTTCATAGCAAAAGTTATTCGTCACCAGCGGATAGAACTAAATAATTTTATTGATAGCGAATTTGATGAGATTATTGATTTTAATGCTCAGGTTGTAAAAAACTTTAATGCAAATATGGATGATGTTGCGGAATTTATAAAATCTCATAAGGGATATGAGATTGTTATAGCAACGGATTATCCCGAACGTGTTAAAGAAATTCTTTCCAGATATGAAATTTTTGATGTAAGTTATGCAAACAACATTTCCTCAAACGGAACGATAATTGAAGATGCAAAATTTATTCTGCTTACTGATAGAGAACTTTTTAATAAACGAAATAAAGAAGTTACATCGACAAAACGAACATCATATAAGGCAAAAGCAGAGTATATTGAGAGTATTAACGATATAAAAGAAGGGGAATATGTAGTTCATTCCGTACACGGGGTAGGAATTTATATCGGTTTGACCCAGCAGGAGTTGGACGGCCAGTTAAAAGATTATTTGACAATAGAGTACGCACAAAAGGACAGACTTCATATTCCGGCAGAACAGATAAACCTTTTATGCCGGTATAGAGGTGCAGGTGCCGCAAAACCTAAACTTTCCAGAATGGGTGGATCTGATTGGGAAAAAACAAAATCCAGAGTCAAAAAAGAAGTTGAAAAAGTTGCTTATGATTTATTGAGATTGTATGCAAGAAGAAAAATGCAGGAAGGTATTGCATTTGAACCTGATACTGCATGGCAGATTGAAATGGAAGATGCGTTTGAATACACCGAAACGCCTGATCAAATGCGTGCAATAAACGAAATAAAAGCGGATATGGAATCATCTAATCCAATGGATAGACTTATCTGCGGAGATGTCGGATTCGGTAAAACAGAAGTTGCCATGCGTGGTATATTCAAAGCTGTTGCCTCCGGAAAACAGGTTGCAGTGATTGTTCCGACAACCATTCTGGCTCTGCAGCATTATCAAACAATTTCTGAAAGGTTCAAGCCATACGGTGTTAATGTTGAACTGTTATGCCGGTTCAGAACCTCTAAAGAACAAAAAGAAACGTTAAAAAATATGGCATTAGGGAGCTGCGATGTTGTTGTAGGTACCCATAGACTGCTGCAGGACGGTGTTATATTTAAAGATTTAGGACTTCTTGTTATTGATGAGGAACATAGATTTGGTGTCAGACACAAAGAAAAATTGAAAGAATTTAGAGAAAATATTGATATAATATCGATGTCCGCAACACCGATTCCGAGAACTCTTTATATGTCATTATCAGGTATTAAAGATATGTCAGTTATTAATACTCCGCCTAAAAACAGACTTCCAATCAGGACGTTTGTCGGAGTTTACAACGATAATATTGTAAAAAATGCGATTGTGCACGAACTAGACAGAGACGGACAGGTCTATTATTTGTACAATCGGGTTGAGACAATTGAAGAATTCCGATTAAAACTTAAAGAACTTGTTCCAAATGCAAGAATTGCGATAGGTCACGGGCAGTTGTCAGAAAAAGAACTGGAAGAAGTTATAATCGGATTTGCAAATCATGAATACGATGTTCTATTGTGCACTACAATTATCGAAAATGGGCTTGATATACCAAATGCAAATACAATGCTAATCCATGATGCGGATAGGTTCGGGCTTGCACAGCTTTATCAGTTAAGAGGCCGTGTTGGCCGGTCAGAACGTCAGGCGTATTGCTATTGCCTATATAAACCTAATAAGAATATAACAAAAGAAGCAATGCAAAGACTTTCCGCAATTAAAGAATTTACGACTCTCGGCAGCGGATATCAGATTGCAATGCGTGATGTTGAAATAAGAGGAGTCGGAAATATTTTAGGTACAAAACAACATGGGCATATGGTAAATGTCGGTTTTGATACATATTGCCAGCTATTGGAGGAAACCGTTCAAGAACTTCAAGGACAAAAGGTTGAATTGAAACAGCCGACTATAGTTGATATAAATGTAACAGCATTCATTCCGGAAGATTGGGTCGGTTCAAAAGAACAAAAAATGATTGAATATAAACGTCTGGCGGATGTACATAACGAAACAGAACTAAATTATATAGTATCTGAATGGAAAGACAGATTCTCAAAAATTCCGGAAGAAGTTGATAATTTGATTAAACTTGTTCAAATTAGATTAATGGCAACCAAAGTTGGTATTACATTGATTCGTGAAACAATGAATAATATAAGAGTTTATACTCCATTTAGAAAAGAAGAATGGAGAATATTACAAACTAAACTTTCAAGGACAATAACAAAAAATATTCAGTGGACGCCAGCCCCTAATTCGACAGAGGGTGCAGCATCAATACTTTTGATAAATAATTCTGTTATGAATTTTAACGAACTATTTAATTTATTATATGATTTGTTCTATAATATAGACAAAATCAGTTACGAATATGAAACAAGAGGGTAATTAAATGAAGAGAGTTTTTGTAACAATGTTAGCATCTATGTTCCTGTTTACAGGTTGTGTGGCTAAAAAAGATGTTATTATCAAAGTTAATAATGAGCCTATTACTCAATCACAGTTTGATACTGCATATAAGAAAGTTGCCAGTGACGGCATGCTTAAGCAGCTAAATATTCAAGTACCTCAAGATGATAACAATTTTATGTACTTAATGTTAAAAGACAAAGTTGTTAACGAATTAGTTGTAAAAAAACTTGTCGATCAAGAAATTGAAAAAAGACATATAAAAGTTTCTAATTCTGATTTAAATAACGAATTAAAAGTTATGATTGATAAAGTCGGTTCAAAAGAACAATTCAATGCAATATTAAAACGCAATGGAGTTTCTAATGAACAGTTTAAAAAAGATTTAAAAGAAGAAGTTAAAGTTAAAAAACTTGTTAATATGATAGAAAACGTTAAAATTTCAGACCATGAAGCAGAAGTTTTCTACAAGAAGAATACAAAAAAATTCACATATCCTGACAGAGTCAGAGCATCTCACATATTGATTATGGCAAATCCAATGGAAATTGCTCAACAAATCAAATCAAAACCTGAAAATAAAAATCTTTCGGATACTGTTTTGAAAGAAAAAGTTGCGGCAGAAATGCAAGCAAGATATACAAAAGCTCTGGAAATAGAAAAATCTATCAAGAATATGCCTGATGAGTTTGAAAAAGTTGCAAGAGCAAAATCAGATGATACAACATCTGCTAAAAACGGCGGTGATATAGGGTTCTTTGCTAAATCTGATATGGTAGAACCGTTTGCAACACAAGCTTTCAAACAGCAGCCAAATACAATCAGCCCTGTTATTCAGACTCAGTTTGGATTCCACATTATCAAAGTAACAGACAGAATGGCTGCAGGGCAAGAACCGTTTATCAAGGTCAAAGAACAAATCAAATTGTATCTTCAAACTCAAAAACAAATGGTTATTTTAGAAAAACTGATTAATCAATTGAAAGCAAGTGCGAAGATTGAATATGTAAACGAAAGTTATAATCCTGTTAAAATTCAAGAACGATTAAAGGATATGGCAAAACAAAAACAACAGGCTGCAGAAGCTGTTAATCCGGAAAAATTCTCTGCAGGTGCACAAAAAAAATAGAAAATGTTATTAAAATTAAGATACTTTGTAAGAGCAGAGTAAAATAAGAGAAAATACAGTGTACAAAATATTAAAAACTCAATTAACACATAATAAGAATGAACTCCTGTTACTCGGGGGTTCATTCTCTAATAATCCGCCTTTGATTATAGGTGTTGTTCATGGAGACGAACCGCAAGGGGAAGAACTTATTAATCGATATATAAATGATGTTGAAGATACTGGCATGTTATTTATCCCCTGTTTGAATCCGGATGGAAAAATATTAGGTACACGTACAAATTCAAATGGTGTTGATATCAACAGAAATTTCCCGACAAAAAATTGGGAGCATTCAAAAAAAGATAAGTACTACGGAGGAGATTCTCCTGCAAGTGAAATTGAAACAAAATTTTTGATAGAGGTTATAGACGAGTACAAACCTTCTGTAATTTTGACTCTGCATACTCCATACAAGATTGTCAATTATGACGGCCCTGCCCGTGAATTTTCAGAGGAGATTTCCAAAATAATCAACTATCCTGTTGAAGCAAGTATCGGTTATCCGACTCCGGGTAGTTTTGGAACTTATGCCGGTGTGGAAAGAAATATTCCAATAATTACTCTGGAGATGGACGAAGATGAAAGCATTGATTCTTTATACCCTAAAATTAAAAAGATTTTTGAATTTTTAGAAAAATGAAATACTTATTAAAAGGTAATTTAGTATTCTCCAAATTGGTAATTTGGTGCATACATAAATTCATCTTTTAAATCGTCAAGCGAAGTATTATATTCTTTCAATGCAAGTTCTCCTGCTTCTCTTGCTTTTATTTCGTTATAATTACTCCGGTATTCTTCATAATTTTTATTAGCAGGGACGTAATTATTATAAGCAGATATATTCTTCTTAATTTCTTCCGTATGTTCGTCGATTGGTTTACTTCTTTGCATTTTTTGATATGCGTGTTCTTTTTCGTGTGCTGTAGTTCTTACAATATCTTCTTTGGTAATCAAAGTTCTGCTGTTCAAGTTTACTTTCCCGTTAAAAAATCCAAAACTAATAGTTTCATCATCAGGGTGAGAATATTTACTATACCATTTTATTGTTGTAAATGGAGGTTTATGAATAGGATTTTCAATCATATATGGAGCAATTCTTTTAAACTGTTTAAAAGGATAAATATGTAAAAAATCATATTTATCATTCATAGAAGAGTTATACATATTCTCAAATTTTGTTTTAAAATCTCCAAATTTAAATATTCCTGAGTGATTATTTCGAATATAATTTTGAATTGAATATCCTTTTTTATTCCCTTTTTGATATTCATAAATAGATTGATTTTCTGTTTCTACCCCGGAAAATCCGGTAGAAAATGTGTCTATTTTAGAGATTGTTACGATATGTTTATCCGCTGGACTTGTTTGTATTTCTTCTGATTTAGAAAAGTATTTATTGTTTTTCTTGGTGATACTACTTATTTTTCTTCCAAGAATTTTCAAATCTTTAAATACATCTGTCGGGTCTTCGATGTATGCAGCAGAATATTCTTTGTAATTTTTCTTTGTTTCAATAACTTCATCCGGAGTTTTTTTAGTAATATTACGCTGTAGAATTTTACCGTTTTTATCCCTAAATGTTATTATTTTTGTATTAAATTCTTTTGGATTAAAATTATGGCCGATTTCAACAATATCATAGCTCTTTGCTCTTTGAGGATGCTTAATTTTTGTGAGTTGGGAAGAAAGTTTTATCCCGGATTGTTTACTTATAAGGCAATGTCCATTTGTATTGAAATTTAACCTCATTAAATAGTCCTTTATTTTTTATTATGTATATTGATATTTTTTTTATAAATATCTGCTGCAAAACCTGCTACAGCTCCGATACTACCATATATTATTCCACGTTTGAGCATGGCTTTTGGAATAGATTTGTTAAAAATCGTATTAGTATACTTTTTAAAGTCATTAACAGTTTTACCATTTTCCAGTAAATTTTTTACCATTAATCTTTTATCCGCAAATGAAGCTTTTTTAAAAAGATTTAAAGTAGTTTTTAAATCTTTTTTTGCGCAATAAAGAGTCGCAAAACCATCTACTAAACCTACACTTCCGCCTAATAATGCAGCATAATTTGTTATGGTGTATTGTTCGGGCAATATTTTTTTATCTTGTTTAGTATTATTTGTTTTGTTGGTGTGATTAATTTTACCAATATTTTGAACAAATGTTTTTATCATTTATCACTTTCACTTATTCATTTTGTTAGTATTTTCATACTATTTATCTACGTTTTAGGTTGTATTAGTATAAACCAAATCAAAGATAAAATTTGCTATTTAATAACAAAAGTTTACATAAGTGCTTTTGTCAATTATATAAGCGGGATAAAGTAATCCCGCTTATATAATTATTCTGTATATTTTTTTGCACAATCAAGCATCGCTTTAACAAGTTCAGAGTTGGAATAGATATTCATTCCGTTTGATTCTAATACTTGTCTTAATCTGTTTTCCCAAATTGAATAAATTTTTTCTTTATCAAGTCCTGCGACTTTTCCGATTGCGCTCAATTCTTTATAATCTAAAGGCATCGGAAGTGCTCCTCTTAATATATCGACAATATCTATACGTTTTTTTCGAGGGAATGCTTTTAAAAAATTAACGATACTCATTTTCTTTTTCTTTAAAGTGTTCTTTAAATATTCTACGGATTCATCTATAAGAATTGGTTCTTGCGGTATTCTGTATTCTTCAAATTCTTCAGGTTCAACTTCCATAACCGTTGAAATTCTTTCTAATGTTGTTCCTCTTGTTGAAAATGGTATTGTATCATCAATTAAGTTATAGACATAAGATAGGGTTACTCCTATCATCTCTGCAAAATCCTTTTTGTGTAAATCGTTTTCTTCCAAAAACATCGATAATTTTTCTGAACTTTTGTGTTTTATGTTTTTATTTTCTTTCACTTTTTCTTTCATAATTTTATCCTTTCTTTTCTAAAACTAGTTTTTGTCATTTTTATCTTTTTGTTAAGCACAAATAGGATAATCAACACGGTAATCTTTATTTGGTTTAAAATTTTATATATAGAGTTTATTATTTTATTAAGTTAGGATGGATAATGAATCTTATAATCGGATTAGGTAATGTAGGAACGAAATACGCATTTACACGGCATAATGCGGGGTTTATGGTTATAGATTATATTGCCATGCAGCAAAACGAATCATTTAAAGAAAACTCAAAACTTAAATCTTTGATTACTAAAATTAAAATTAATAATGAAGATACAATTCTTATTAAACCAACGACTTATATGAACCTTTCAGGAGAAGCAATAAGAGCTGTGATTGATTATTATAAAATTGATATAGAAAATACTCTGGTTGTTTATGATGATTTGTCCCTTGATTTAGGTAAAATAAGATTCAGAGGTTCAGGTTCGGATGGCGGACACAACGGAATAAAATCTGTTATTCAGCACCTTGGAACAAATAAGTTTTCCAGATTAAAAATAGGAATAGGACCGCAGCCGGGAATCCCATCTGAAGCATTTGTTCTTCAAAACTTCGGGCAAGAACAACTTGATGATTTAAAAAAAGTTATACAAAATTCCGCAGAAGCAATAGAATATTACTTTGCAAACGGAATAGAAAAAACGCAGAATAAGTACAATTAATATGAGGATTTATATATGCCGACAGCAGAACAATTAGAAGAAAATGGTCAATACGAATTAGCTTATGAAGAATACAAAAAAATGTATTCAAATAACCCTAAAAATACTCACATATTAGAGCGTTTGGGCCATATTGCATCAATATTGGATAGAAAAGATGAGGCCGAGCAGTATTATACAGAAATTGTTAAACTCGATTCAAAAAATTTAATGGCTTATGAACAATTAATGGATATTTGTGCAGAAACAAACCGATACAAGTATTATGTTTGTAAAGGCGAAATACATGTTCTGCAGCAACAATTTGAACATGCGATAAATGATTATAAAAAAGCGGTTGAAAAAGCTGATAACGAACAGGATGCAAATTCTGCACGATATATTCTTGCAACCTTATTTGATGGTGTAAACAAAGAAAATCAGGCAATAGATGAATATTTAAAGCTTATTGATTCTCATTATGATTATGAAAATGTGTTTATTAATCTTGCAAATATATATTCAAGAACCGGTTTTGTCGAAAGTGCGATTGACACATTAAATAAAGCTAAAGAAAGAGGTTTTGATTCTGTTAATGAAGAACTTGCTAAACTATATATAAAAGCAGATGACCCGCAAAAAGCAATAGAATTGACTAAAGATGAACTTTTAAAAATTCGTTGTTTGATGGATATGGGAAAAAATGAAGAAGCTTATTCATTAATGGATTCTTTACGTTCAAAGTATACAAAAAATGCAAAATTTCATTCACTACTTGCTCAGTATTATTTTCAAACTAATGATTTTCAGAAAGCACTCGATGAAGTTGAAGAATATGCAAAATTTGAACCTAATTCTCCGGTAACCTATCAAATGCGAGCATTAATATATGAAAAACAAGGTGATGAGTTTTCATCTCACGTAAATTGGGCAAAATTCAATAATCTAAAAGGTGATAAAGATGTTGCTATGAATGAATATATGATTGCATACCAGTTAGATAATACAAATATTGAATTAGTAACAACAATTGCGGATATATTAGATACAACGGATAAAAATCATTCAATCGAATTTTATGAAAGACTTCTTGATCTTAATCCAAATAGTAAAAAAGCACTTCAAAAGCTTGCAGAATTTAGAGAACGAATTGGAGATTACAATGAGATGGTTAGCTATATGGATAAACTAAAAGCAATTGATCCTAATAATTCATTTATCAAAGAAAATTACAACAGGATTGTTGATAAAATAAATAATCCGTCTTCGCCTTTAGATTTTATTAAAAAACTTTTTAGAGGAACTATGGGTTAAAAATTATGAAAAAGTTATTTTTGGCATCAAAATCTCCAAGAAGAAAATATATCCTGGAACATGCCGGTATTCAGTTTTCTATCATAGATTCTGATTATAAAGAAGAATTAAATGATAAAGTTTTTTCTTATGAAAAAATTGAAACGCTTGCTTATAATAAAGCTCTTGGTGCAATAAATAATGTTAAAGAACCATGTTTTATACTAAGTGCAGATACTGTTGTTGTTTTAGATAATATTATTCTAACAAAACCGGTTGATTATGATGACGCCTTTAAGACTTTAAAATCTTTAAGCGGGAAAAGTCATGATGTTGTTACCAGTCTGTGCCTTATTGATTTTGAAACAAAAAAATATATACTCAAATCAACTGTAACCAAAGTGGAATTTAACCATCTGACTGATAAAATGATAGATAATTATATAAATAATTACAAGCCTTTTGATAAAGCTGGTGCATACGGTATTCAAGAACTGCCTAAAGGTTTTGTAAAACAAGTCAGAGGAGATACCGAAAATGTAATAGGTTTATCTTCTGATGCTGTAATTTCTGCTATTCGTCAGCTTGAGTTTCTTCTTTAGGAGGAATTCCAAGAGAAATACGTTTATCTTCCGGATTAAACTTAATAATTACGACATTAATTTTATTCCCAACTTCTAAAATTGTATTATTTGCATTTTGATATTCTACAACTTCAGTATGCGGTAATAAAGCTTCAACTCCGGGATAAACTTCAACGAAAGCCCCAAAATTTTTCAGCCTTGTAACTTCTCCTTCCCGTATGTCACCTTCTTTTAATTCATTAGTGACACCGACCCAAGGATCTTCTGTTACATTTTTCAGACTTAATGTAATTCTTTGTTTTTCTTTATCAATATCAAAAATGGCAACTTCAATTGTTTCACCTATTTTTAATAAATCTGTTGGATGTTCTACCCATTTCCAGGATATTTGCGATAATGGCAATAAACAATCTACTCCGCCAATATCAACAAAGGCCCCAAATGAGGCAATTCGGACAACGGTTCCCTTGACTATTTGTCCAACTTCGACCTGACTAAATACAACTTTTTTAGCGGATTCAATAGAGTCACTATATACTTTTTTGTTGGATAAGACTAAATTATTTTGATCTTCTTCTAATGTCAAAATCTTAACTTCAATCTTATCTCCGATAGAATATCTTGTTTCTTTTTCTTGAATTTGGCTTGATGGAACAAAACCACGTATACCAACAATATCTACAAGTAATCCGCCTTTAACAACCTGAACAATTTTGCCGCTTATTACTTCGTCTGCTTCTTTTAGTTTTTCCAGTTCTTTCCAAGAATAAACTAAATCAACTTTCTTTCTAGAAAGCCAAAATTGCCCATTTTCATCAACGTCGGAAATTATTAAAAATTCATATTCTTTGTTTTTCTCAAGAACTTCTTGAATTTTTGCGTCATAATCTACAGAAGCTTCTTTAGCCGGAACAATTGCTGCAGCTTTTGCACCAATGTCAACAAGTGCAGTATCAGATTCATAACCCAAAACTACTCCTTTGACTAAATCGCCTTTTTTGAACTTGTAGTCATAATTGTCTAATAAAGACTCGAAATCCTTATCTGTGTATGTCTTTTCCATCTTTATGCCCTTATTATATATTACAGATATCTTAATTATAGCATGGTTTTTAAATTTTGACTAGTGTTTAAGATTCGAAACCAATATTCAAGCGGTTTTTGAACTCTTCAAACTGTTGAAATAATTATATTTTATGTATAATAAAGGTATGAGAACTACTGAAACAATTAAATTTAAATTAGAACAGAGAGAAATTGATACTCTAAGTGAATTTGCTACAAAAAGCCGATTTTCAAAAGGTAGAAAAAGAGAAGAAAAAGAGTCAGAACTAAGAACTGATTTTCAGCGAGATAGAGACAGAATTTTACATTCAAAATCTTTCAGACGCTTAAAACATAAGACTCAGGTGTTTTTGGCTCCGTTTGATGACCACTTTAGAACCCGTTTAACACATACATTAGAAGTTTCTCAAATCGGCAGAACTATAGCCAGAGCATTAGATTTGAATGAGGATTTAGTAGAAGCTATTTCTTTAGGGCACGATTTGGGACATACTCCATTTGGTCATTGCGGCGAAGGTGTATTAAATGAACTTGTTAAAGGCGGTTTCCATCATAATATCCAAAGTGTCAGGGTTGTTGAAGTTATTGAAGATATGAATCTCTGTCAGGAAACAATTGATGGTATTCTGACGCATACCTGGGGGTTCAAGCCTAAAACTCCGGAAGCCCAAATTGTGCAATATGCTGATAAAATAGCATATATTAACCATGATATTGAAGATTCAATCAGAGCCGGAATTATTGCTGAAAGTGACTTGCCGGATGACTGCAAAGAGTATTTTACATCGATTCCATCTGTCAGATTGAGCAAAATGATATCAGCAGTTATTAACAATTCTATTGATAAACCTGTAGTTTCAATGGAAGAAGAATGTTGGAATATGACGACAAAACTCAGAAAATGGATGTTTGACAATATATATATAGATTCTCCTGCCAAAACTGAAGAAGGAAAAGCACGACATATTATAAAAACATTATTTGAATATTATTCAGATGTTTTAAGACAGCATACTGATGATGAGGCTAAAATTCAACGCCTTGTAACAGATTATATATCAGGTATGACTGATCAATATGCAATAGAAAAATATAAAGAAAAATTTATTCCAAAACCTTTAATTTCAGGTACAAGTGATGAAACTTTTTTAAAGATTCTATATGAAATTGACAAATAACTCTAAATTTATTTTATGTTATTGTAAATACTTTTCTATAATATAATGCGGTACCGGCTATTGTTAGTACTATATTTGGTAAAAATGCTGCAATAAAAGCCGGAAGAGTTCCTGCTTCTCCAAAAGAGATTGATAATGCACGTATCAGATAATATGCAAATATTATCAAAATGCTGAATAAAAAACCTCTGTTATAGCGGACTCTTGGAGGTGTAATAGCTAAAGGAATACCTATTAATACAAGAACTATTGTCGTTAATGGGAGTGCTATTTTATCATATAAATTAATCTGTAAACTTCGTTTTTTATCTTCTTCAATTCCTTTGGTAACTTTAAGATAGTTTGCCAGCTGCATGAAATTCCGTTCATTTGCAAGGTTTTTATTCATTTCTTTTTTTAAGTCAACCCCAAATTGTGCAACAGATTCTCCAAAGAACGTCGAATTAAGAACTTTTCCTCTATCAGCAATTGTATATACAATACCGTTGTTAAATATCCAGCCGTCAGGAGATGTGCCGCCTTCTTTGGCTTGAAGTACGTGAATTGTATCATTTTTGGACATATCCAGTACGGTTATATTATGCAGGCGTTTTTTCTCACAGTATTCAACGTAGAATAATCTTTTTAAGCTGCCGTTGTCGCTTGTTTCTTCAAATGTAAAATTGTGTTTGCCGTCCGGTACATTTTTTTGTGAAAATGACCATAGTGCTAAATCTTTTGATTGTTTCGTCATAACCGGAACTACCGTTTCATTTATTGTAAAACTGACGATGGCCATAATTATAGCAAATATAAATACCGGTTTTGCAATACGGTTAAATCCTATACCGCAAGCCCTCATAACAGTTAATTCTGAATCTAAACTTAATTTGTTAAGAGTCATAACTGTAGATAAAAGTATTCCCATTGGTATTGTCATTACAAAAACTGATGGCAGGCTTAAAATTACTAAAATAAATGCAATTCTAAAAGGAATACCATACTTTGCAATTTGTTTTATTAAAGTGATAAAAGTATCTGATGCAAAAATAATTGAGGTGAATACAAGTACTCCCATAATAAACATTTCTATTACTTGTTTAAGGATATACTTATCAAGCAATTTTAAATTTAATAGTTTTTTGCGTACTTTCATCTGCGTATTCCTAGTTATTCTGTACAGTTTTTTATTTCAAATTTTACTCCCAATATACAATGTTATATCTCAAAAACAGGTTAATATAAACTTGTAAATCCTCATCGCTCTAGCCTCTTTTAATATCAATTATTTAATTAATATTAAAGGGGGTTTCTTTTTATACGAAGATTGGAGATTTTTTTTCAAATGCCTCTTGTATTGATGAATTATAATCAGGTCTTAATATTCCAACTTCTGTAATAATTCCTGTAATAAGTTCATGTGGAGTAACATCAAATCCCGGATTAATAATATTTACTCCTTCGGCACAAATAGTTTTTCCGTTGATATGTGTAACTTCATCATGAGAGCGTTCTTCAATCGGAATCTCGGTTCCTGATTTGATAGAAGTGTCAATTGTAGATAGAGGAGCTGCAATATAGAATGGAATATTATGATATTTTGCTGCAATTGCAACGGTATAAGTTCCAATTTTATTTGCGGTATCACCATTTGCTGCAATTCTGTCTGCACCTACAACAACCATATCAATCATACCTTTTTTCATAAAGTATGAACACATACCGTCAGTTATCAATGTTGTTGGAATACCATCCATCGTAAGTTCTAGCGTTGTAATACGAGCACCTTGTTGTCTGGGTCTTGTTTCATCCGCAAAAACTTGAATTGTATTGTCGTTAGCGAATGCAGAACGTACAACTCCTAGTGCTGTTCCATATCCGACTGTCGCAAGAGCTCCCGCATTACAATGGGTAAGAATTGTTGCCCCTTTAGGTACAACTTCAGCACCATATCGCCCGATTGCTTTGTTTATTTCAATATCTTCGTTTTCCATTCTGACTGCTTGATTTGTTAAATCATTTATTAAAGCATCAATATCAGAATTGCTGTTTTTAATTAAGTTTTTTTGCTGTTCAACCGCCCACATAAGGTTTACGGCTGTTGGTCTGGATGAAGCCAGATAATTAGATTTTTCAAGTAATTTTGTTTTAAATTCTTCAAAAGAAAGATTCTCTTTTTGGAGTTCTTGTGCATATAATACCACACCGTGTGCACCTGCAATACCTATAGCCGGAGCACCTCTAACAATCATAGTTTTGATTGCATCATACATTTCCTGTCCCGTTTTGATATCTACATATACATACTCTTCAGGAAATTTAGTTTGATCAACCATTCTTGAAACATTGTTAATCCATTGAATTGTTCTTATTTTTGATTTAAATTCCACTTTTTTCACCTTTATTTAATTTCAAAATCTATATTTTCATTTTCTGCTTTTTTTAGCCCGGAAAGCAGTTCATAAACGTATGCTGTTACAATGCCGGAAAAAGCATTCATAAGAGCAGATATAAATGCAATAAATAACAAAAGTGATATTAGTACAAAAAATCCGCCGAAAGTTGTGAGAAATTGTAAAAGAACTCTTCCCATATAAAATTTTGCAGTAATTAGACCTATAATTATACTAAGAGGAGTATAAACAATGGAGAATGCAATAAAAGAAGCAAAACCAACAACGGCTCCAAGTATTGCACCTTCTCTCATATCAATTATACCAATAAGATTATTCTTTTTGAAATAAACAATAACTATTGCTGACAAAAATAAAATTAATGCCATAAATGCAATTGAACCAATATATGGAATTAAAGTAACAATTCCGATAATCCCACCGATTAAAGCACTAAAAAGAGCGGCTTGTTTAACTAATAAAATATTCATCTTCTCACCTCGGGTTTAATTATCGCATAATAATTAAATTGAGGCAAATTGTTTTTTATTATTAGGGACCTTTTGTCTCTCTGTTTAATTCATAATTTAATTAAGTCTTTTTTTATCAGGTTGTAAAAATCATCGGAAATGTTGCTATAGATTGTGATATTTACAATATAAGGAATACGGCTTTCGTTGAATTTAAGTTGTAGGGTGGGCAAAGCATAAGCGTGCCCACCAAATTATTCAAAATTTAGATTATTAATCTTATTCTTATCATCAAAATTACACCAATCTTTTTGATAAAAGCCTGATTTAACAAATTTTTATGAAAGAAGAAAAGTAGGATGTGGTAAATCTGGGATTTCCCGCATCATTTAAATTCATTGAAACATTTTTGTTGTGGTAAATTTTAATTTACCACAACCTGCAGGCTACCCTACGACTTAATTAATTATCAAAATATTTGTCAACCTGAATTTTTAATCAAGCGGGAAAGCCTGAATTGTAGCTTTCACAATCCATTTACCCCTTCAGGTTCTTACCAGTGTGGCCACTTGATTATAACGTCTATTCACTCCTCACTAATCACTGTTCACCCGCTTAATCACTTAGTCACCCAGTCACTTAATTAATTATCAAAATATTTGTCAACCTGAATTTTTAATCAAGCGGGAAAACCTGAATTGTGGCTTTCACAATCCATTTCCCCCTTCAGGTTCTTACCAGTGTGCCCACTTGATTATAACGTCTAATCACTCCTCACTAATCACTGTTCACTTATCA